>CAZETZ010000011.1:31403-43898 GCA_964514735.1 uncultured Acidobacteriaceae bacterium
GGCTTAACGCAGCTCGAACAATAAGACGTCCCGGCGGCAGGCGTTGGTACCACGGCCTCCGCTCACGATGTTATGATCGCAAGTATCCTGGTTGAGACCGCTTCCGAATCCCTTGTCAAGGTTGTACATCTGATAATCGGAAGAGCAGATGGCATAGTGCCCCAGACGAGAGATGGGGCAGCCCGCAAACGCGCTCGACCAGGTCTTGTTAAATCGAACGGTTCGCTTCGACCCATCCCAATTCACGCCAATTAGCTCGTTCTCCCAGATGCCCGTTACCGTAAAAGCCCCAGAGTCCCACGACTCCTCCACAAGATATATATTTTTTCGGCTAGTGGAGGCATTTTGATGAGCTGCGTGTTCGTCGGTCTCCAAACTGGATATGGAGGGATTAACGGGAAAGTCTGGATGGCCCATCATCGAACTCATATCGGTGGACGGTAGAATTGAAAGGTCCCGCATCAGCGGGGACTGGCCGGGAGATCCAAAAGACCAGAAGCACACTCCAAAATCGCACGCCCAGTGCGACTGGCACTGGGGACACGCGTCGTTGACCACGTTGGTGTTAATGTCCCAAAACACCTTGCTGGCCAGGCTGGTGCCGTTGATGGCCAGAACCGCGAACTGGCCGCTCCGGTCCAATTGCACATTGTGCATCCCACCGGGCGAGGTGGGCGCGGTTCCACTAACCCAGGAGATTTTTGCTGGATTTGCCAGCCCTGTGTTCCAGCCCTGGCTTACTTCCCAAGTCTTGACATTCATCCAGCGACAGCCTTTGACCGCGTTCCAGACAACAACATAGGGATCAACATCTTGCTCCGGTCCCATTTCGGCAATAAAAGTAGAATCGTCCGAACTAAGCGAAGTGTCCTGCACATACCATTGTTTCTCTGCCGCCAGCTTTCCGCTCAAACACTGGGGACCGTCAGGATCAAAATATCCCTGCCCCTGGTTGAACGCCTTATCATAAGAGATCCCCCAGGTGTTCCGATCAATCACAAAACGGTAGAGATATGGACCGGAGTAGTTGTAGAAAGCTTGCGCGTCGGCCTGCGTGTAACCGAATTGCAGATTCCCCGCGCCGATGTGGTAACGACATCCATGAAAAATAGCCTGAAAGGCAGCAGAGTCGAACTGAAAAAGACAGGGAGTGCTCCCCTCATTCGTGACAAAGAACAGGGATTCATCGGATGAAATGAGGTTCGCCTCAGCGGACCACGACGTTCCGTAAGCCATGCCGGGAGCGGCCGTATCAATGCTCCCATCAGTGACGCGCAAGATTCGATTACCGTAGTCGGGGTCGATCGCAACCATGCCCGCCCCACTATGTCCACCGTAGTACCTGCGGTCCGATCCGAGCTGCGGCGGGGCGGTCGGTATGACGATGTCAAAATCGCTGCGGGAGCATGGATAACTCGGGGGACCACAAATTAAGGCAGATGCGACCAGCAGGCTTGAACTTTGTTGGGCTGTCCCGCCATTCTTGTCACTCAACCCAACAACGAATGAGGATGCTCCCGCGACGGTTGGCGTACCGCTCAGTGTACCGGCCGTAGTACTGAGCTGAAGGCCCAACGGCAATGCCCCGGAAATGACGTTCCACCGGTAAGGTGGCTCCCCGCCAGTGGCTGCCCAAGTTGCGCTGTAAGCGACACCGACCGTGGCAGGCATGAGCGAGGTTGTACTAATGATTGGTTTGCGGACGGGTGGGGTTACGTCCACGGACGCGGTGGCTCGTTTATGGTTGTCGGCTGCACTGGTCGCAGTCACCGTGAGATTTGTCACCGAAGCAGACGGAGCCTGGAGGAGTCCATTAGCGGAGATGACGCCCGCACTCGCAAACCACGTCACACCTGTCTGACTTGTTCCTGTGACCTGTGCGCTGAATTGCATGGATTCCCCCGCTTTTACCGTGGCGCTAGCCGGAGAGATACTGATGTTGATGCGATCACTGCTGGGATACGGCGAGTTGACTTCACCAATCCCCGCACAGCTAGTCCAAACGATTAGGCCACCCACAATCAATAAGGAAACTAGCGAATGTGCGATTTCAACCAGAACCTTGGCCTGCCGATGGTTCTTGGGTTCGCATCTGAGGAGTAGGGTAAACATCTGACACCTTCGGTTCCGCAGTTTGACGATTTCGCGATGAGAATCTTGAACAGAACTTTATGGAACAGGGATTGCCAGGGATAGATCACAGCGGACTTAGGACTTATGGACATGGTTACCCGGTCCAATAGCACATACCTCCGTGGGGTACCCAGGTCGGCGACGCAAACGGCTCCGGGGTTGGTTGTGCTAGGATTACCGAGAAATCAAGGTGACTTGTGCAATTCTGGCGCTTGTATCAACTCCCACACTACCAACCCCGTTCATGATGATTGCTCTGCGCTTATCCTCTTTATCGTGAGCAGCAAGCCTCTTCAAGAGAAGACGATGGCACTTGCTGCAATTTATCATTAGGATTCCAATGAAGACACTTTGGCTCGCAATACTTGTACTGATCGCTGGCAACCAAGGAATGGTGGCTTTCGGTGGTACCCGTTTCACAATTCAACCTGTGGGAGCTGCCGAAAACTCAAATACCGCAATTCGTTTGGCCGGTAATGCGAATGGTATGGGCGATGGGCCGATTCGGCTGGCCGAGACTTTTTCAGAGTGCGGCCCTCCCGGCTACCAGTGCTCTTACGACGGCACCGATGCCAAACCCCTATGTACCAACTGTAACTTGCCGCCGGTACCCGATATGAGCGCGCAGCCCAACGCGGTGTACTACGACAAACTGTTCGGCATCAAAAATAACGGCAACCAGATTGTGCGTTGCACCTATCCCGATACAAACCAAGGCAACAACCATACTTATGTGATCGGGTCTGGAGGTTCCGGCGATAGCCACGTAATTGGAAAGGCGGGAGGTACTCCGTCAACCTATCGGCTCATTATCGGCGATACTCACGGCACGGGTTATCCGTTCACTTATGAACCTGACCCGGTCCACCCGAAATGCCATCCAACCTACGATCCGATTTGGAGTTACCCAGTAGGCGACGGCGCATTCAGTTGGGTGACACCTCATCTTTACTATTCCTTTGGCAACTTCAGGGTCAAAACGATCGATTTGGGAAGCCTCGAACCACCGAACCCAATCCCTGTAGCGAATTTTCAACAGATACTCCCGCGCGATGGCCCCGACTGGCCGGGGGCGGATAAACCCATTGTATTGGGCACGATCATCAGGCCACACGTTAACAACGACGGAAAATATCTCTACCAGGCCACCTGTCCAGCGAAAGAGCCAACCTGTTCTCCGGGAGCGACCGGGATCACGGTCCCAAACTTCAATCAGAACGTGATGACCAATACCCCCGATGGGACGGTGAGGTGGCGCAACATTGGGGTAGGATTTAACAGCCCATATACCTGGTCTCCTATCGGCGGGGTTTCGACCGACGACGATGTTTTCGTAGAGGGTTTCTCGGACGCGGGTGGGCAAGGCGGTCCGGGCGCAATCTTTGTGGCGGCGTACAAACGCAGTGTCAACACCTACTATCTGTACAATGTTGGCACAGGAATCATCTCGTATTTCAAGTGCGCGGGTGGGACCGGCTTCCGATGTTCCGGCGGTTCATGGGCGCAAACGATCCTTGGCATGACCGCCCTCCCGGACCGGTTCCTTCTACATAACGTCAAGGTCAACAAGAGTGGCGAGTGGGTAGTCATCACGCAGGAGGAATGCCAGTTCGACACCTGCTCGATGATTCCAGGGAGCTATGGGCCGTATCTATGGCAGTTGAACGCCAACGAGGCTAAGGTGAGCAAAGTCGCAACCCACCCCTACGGCCACTGGACTGAGGGGTATCGCCTCTTCGCCAACCAGAATGGCGATCCAGGTGTCACCTTGAACGGCAGGCCCTTTGCCAACCCTGAGAATGAGTTCCCGCTGAACCACTTCGCGGCCAACTCCCTTCCCCAGCCTACGGAAGCAGTCGACGCTCATCCCTCCTGGAACTATAACGACGGTACCGACACTACTCCGATCTGTACGGCTACCGCCGGTCTTGAGTGGCCGTATGTTGTGCCTTGGGAGAATGAAGTGGTTTGCTATGGGACCAACGCCAACACCGACTGCTCCACGGCGGGCCACGGATTGTGTCAGACGACAATCAAAAGATTCTTTCATACCTACAACCCGGGTACGTGCAATCAAAATGACGGCTTCTGGGGCTGTTGGGGAATCGGAGCGCTTTCCCAGGACGGAAAATACTATGCATTTACCAGCAATTGGGGCGATACGCTGGGCTCAAGTTCAGGCGGAGGCCACGGCCCGGGCAGTTGTAGGGGCGGATTCAACTTTCAGAAGGACCACGAGTACCAGGTCGGAGATGTGTTCGAGCCCAGCAACGGGGGGCACGGACATGCAAATAGCACTTTCAACGTTTATAAGGTTACAGTAGCAGGCCGCTCCAAATCCTACCCGTCGGGCGCATGGCCCACAGGATGGAGGGTAAAGCAGAATGCGTTGCCGGGCTATTACCAAAACGGGGACGCGATCCTGCCCCACTTAGACAACCCGTGCAATCATGTATTTCAAGTCACCGCCGGCGGAAGGGCCAACGGATCCAAGATTCCCGATTGGCAGAAAGCCTATGACTACAACGGATCATGCAGCTCGGTCATGACTGGCGCAAAGATTACGGACGGAGGAATCACCTGGACGGACACTGGAGAATTTGTGCTGGGAACGATGCACCTTGCCAATCTAGGTCGCGACGATTGCAGGTCCGACGTGTTCATCGGTGCGCTGAACTAGACTCTTGACTCGATGTTTAAACACGGATGCAAGACCACTTTGCGCGCGCAGTTTTCAACCCAGGGAACGTTGTTTGGGAAACGGACCTTTCAGCGCACTGCGAAATCAATGCGCTACCTTAAATATTAGGCGGGGGACGTTAATCCCACTTCGTCCAGCTCTCGTGAGCTAGCGGCATGCGAGTCCCCTTCCAGACAGACGCGATGCCAAAGCTCCAGGTTCAGCAATCGCCAAATACGATCACCGTGGTCGCGAGAGCGGGCGCGATGTTCCCGGAACAACCGTTCCACTTCAAGCGGCTTGAACAAATCGCGTTCCAAACTTCGTGGTTCCAGGAGAAGGCTTCGAATGTTTTCCAATCGCGGTCCTGTTAGCCAGCCACTCCAGGGCGTCGGGAACCCAAGTTTCTCCCGACACAAAATTGACCTTGGAAGCAGGCCTTGCATGGTTTTCTTCAAAATGTTCTTGCCCGCCAGTCCCGAAATCTGAAACCGCTGCGGAATGCGCAAGGCAAATTCGACCAGTTCGTGGTCCAGAAAAGGCACACGGCTTTCGATTGAGGCAGCCATGCTCATGTTGTCTTGTTTCATCAGGAGTTCGACCAGATAGGTCTTGAGGTCGGTGTAGAGGAGCCGCTGAAGCATTTCCCCGGATGAGCGCTCCCAGTAATCGAGGACGTGGCGATAGCTCGCACCCTCCGCGGACTCCGAGGCGATTTCGTCATTCAGCAGGCCAGCCTGTTCTTGCTCGCTAAATGCGGAAAAGAAATTGTCAAAATAAAACGATGCCCAGGAATGTCCGTCCCTCGCCAAGAAGCTATGCGCCAGCTTTCGGCGGAGACTCGCCCCGATCCAGTGTGAATCGGAAATGGAATTGCGGATTTGCCGCCTCGTCAATCCCGGGACGGACCTCCGGTAAATGCGGTCGAAAGCGGCGTTTTTCAGGGTAAATGCATAGCGTGAATAGCCGGCCAGCGTTTCGTCGCTGCCTTCGCCAGTTAGCACAACTGTGACCTGTTCCCGCGCCAGCCGCGCCACAAAGTAAAGTGCCACACTGGAAGGCCATGCGATGGGCTCGTCTTCATGCCAGATCAGCTTGGGCAGCGCATCGAAAAATTCTTGCTGGCTGACCAACACTTCGTGATGATTGGAATTAAGATGCTGGGCCATGAGGCGGGCATAGGGTAACTCGCTGTAGGTTTGCTCCGCGTAGCCAACAGAAAACGTTTCGATCGGGGCACGCCGAATGTGCGTCATCAGCGCTGCTACAGCGCTCGAATCCAGCCCGCCACTGAGAAAGACCCCGACCGGGACGTCGCTCATCAGATGACTACTGACGGCGCTCTCCAACAACTCACGGTAAGTGTTGACGTAATAGCTCTCGTTACGCGCGCTTTCTTCCGAGGTAAGCGGGAGGTCCCAATATGGCCCACTGCGCAGTTCCCCGCTTTCGTCGATCTCCAGCCAGTGTCCAGGCATCAGCTTACGGATGCCTCGGTAAAATGTCTCCGGCCCCGAAAGATATCCAAAAGCGAGATATTCGGGCAGGACCGCGCGATGGAACTCAGGGCGGACCTCCGGATGAGCAAGTAGAACTTTGATTTCAGACCCGAAAAGAAAAGACCCCGGTGAAAGGCGATAATACAGCGGCTTGATTCCTAGGCGGTCACGCGCGACAAACATCCGGCGTTGCCTGCTGTCCCAAATTGCAAACGTGAACATGCCCCGTAAATGCTGAACGCAGTCTCGACCGTGTTCCTCATAAAGGTGGACGATGACCTCGGTGTCGCAACGGGTGCTAAAGTTGTGCCCTCGCGCGATCAGGCGTTCGCGCAAGGCAGAATGATTGTAAATCTCCCCGTTAAATACGATCCAAACTGTACCGTCTTCATTGCCGAGGGGTTGATGTCCCGTCGCCAGATCGACGATGCTGAGGCGACGCATGCCCAGCCCGACCCCACCTTGGATATAAATTCCCTCATCATCCGGGCCACGATGCGCCATTATCTGGCACATTCGGCGGAGAACGGCGGCATTGACTTGTCCGCCTTTTTCAAACCTCAGCTCACCGGTGATTCCGCACATCAGGTTGTCCCGTTAACATCCAGCTCGACTCACTGCCTCATTGAGGCAAGTTTTGAGATATAACAGAATTGGCGGCGGGTTTTGGTGAAACAGCATTGAATTTTTACGCCTGGAAACATTCTCTAACATTTAACTTTCGCCGACCAAAAATCTGCTATGGTCATCGGTTCTGAACTCCTGTCCCAGCCTTATGGCTCCTGACTATGGGCCATTACCCGACCCTGATGAATTCCTCAATCGGCATTTATGATCTCGATTACTAGGAATCCGCAGGCGGGCTTGCTTTGTTCGTTTTGAGACACTTTGGTAACGCAAGAGCGTGAAAATTCTATGGGTAAAACCCGGAAAGCTGCTCCCGCTGGACACCGGCGGTAAACTGCGCACATACAACATCCTACGCCACCTCTCGGCGATGCATGAGGTTACTTATCTCTCCTACTATGGCGGGGTCCATGATGAGAAGTATGAGCGAGAAATTGTGCAGCACCTACCGGGGACGGTTCCTCTGTACACGGCAACCCCTGCCGCAACTGGCTTTGCGCGCCACCTTGACTATTTCCGCCGGCTACCGGAGCGCGCCCCTTACTCGGTCAGAAAGTCAACCGCTCCGCAGATAAGACAACTGCTTGCGAAATGGATTCCCGAACGCCGCTTCGATGTCGCGATTTGTGATTTTCTCTGCTGCACTTTGAATTTTCCACGCGAGCTTGCGACCCCCACCATTCTCTTTCAGCATAATGTCGAAAGCGTGCTTTGGAAGCGCAAAGCCCGGATCGAGGTAAAGTGGGCGGACCGGTTGATCTCCAGGATTGAAAGCGCCAAAATGACCCGCTATGAGCCCGCGCAAGTTCGTCGCTTCCATCATGTGCTGGCCGTCTCCGAACAAGACCGCCAGGCCATGAGCTGGATGGTGGACCCTTTACGCATTAGTGTTGTCCCGACGGGTGTGGACCTCCTCCGGTACCGGTACGATCCCAAAGAACAACCGGCAGGACCGCTGGTCGTTTTCACTGGCTCAATGGATTGGGGGCCAAACATCGACGGAGTGGAGTACTTTTGCAAGGACATCTGGCCGCACGTGTTGGCCCGCGTGCCCGAAGCCCGGTTTCGCATTGTGGGACGCGACCCCCACCCTCGAGTTAAGAATCTGATTTCTGCGTCGATCGAAGTCACCGGAACCGTGCCCTCGATTGTGGACCACCTGCGGGAAGCAGCCGTGGTTGTGGTTCCGCTGCGAATTGGCGGCGGGACACGCATCAAAATTTACGAAGGCATGGCAATGGGCAAGGCAACAGTTTCGACCACCGTGGGCGCCGAGGGATTGGACGTCCTTCACGAACATGACATTTTGCTGGCCGATGAGCCCAAAGGGTTTGCGGAGCACATCGTGAAGCTCCTCGGAGATGAGAGTATCCGTCGCAAATACGGTGTGGCCGCGGCGGCTACAGCGGGACGGTATGACTGGTCTGTGACCGCCCAGATATTTGAGGAAGCGATCATACGTTTCCTGAGATCTGGAGAATGCTTTTTTGCGGACCAGAGATTGCGTTCCCCAAGCTCCGCCCCTGCGTTTGACAGTACCCGGATTACGCTGGATGGAAAAATAGGAAATTAAAGTTTTGCGCGGATACTTTCGTCTCCGCCCGCGGAACCATCCATGGCCTAGGCTTGGTTGAGAAACCACTTGCGAAATCTTAAGTAAGATTCTCCACCCATCCGTTTCGCGATCTTTTTGGAATTCCACAAAAGGTATTGTTGCAAGCACGGCGCCCATTCGCCGGAGGCAATTTGGGCAGCAGTATACGCCGACACTCCTTGCATAATTGCATATCGTCCCAGGACCTTGCAGCCGCCGACTTGAGTGACGCGGCAGGTCGGCTCAGAATTGAACAGCACCTCGATACCCGCGGCGGCCGCTGCTTCCGCAACTCGCCTGGAATAATCGCCTCCGGGCACTGACGCTACGCGCAGCTTCTCGCCTAGAATGTCCGATAACACTCGCGCGCTCTCGGCCCATTCATACTCGAGTTGCGCTTGCCCGCAGTGCGACATGCGGAGGGGATGGGAGCAAGAGTGGCTGCCGACGACATGTCCTCGCACACGAAGTTCCCTTAGGTGCTTTGCGCCTAAAAATGCGGGTTTGCCAACGTAATCGGTGGAAATGAAGAAATGGCCACGCCATCCACGCTCTTCCAGTAGCGTCGCGATGGTCAGCGCAGTCGCGCCACCGTCATCGAACGTGAACAGGAGAGCTTGCGAATCCATCTCTTGCTTGGGGCTATCGCACACCACAATTTTACCGTGCGCGGGATCCCTCGCGATCGTATCGAGGTGGAGCTCAAAATCCTGGCGTTCCAATTTATAAATGTCCGCATCTTTGTCGGGAAAACCGCTGCTGGCAAACTGTCCTGGTTCGACCACGTCATGGTAGAGGAGAGAGATGGTCATCGCTTTGCCGCCGCTCGCTTCCAGTGGAGATATTTGGTTAACCATGGCTGCCCCCACACGGCCGACTTCCTGCCTGCAACATCGATTGGCGACACGCTGCGTTGGTGAATCCCGACCAGTTGTTGCTGAAGGACATCCAGATTGTCAAATACGACCCGGTGCTGGATTACGATATGTGATTCCTTTTGCTCGTTGCAGCGGCAGCGATAGTATCCAAACACCGCCCCCGTATCAATGCCGCAATCAATTCGCAAGAGCGTCATGCCGACGCGCTCCCGGTCGTCATTGGCCAGGGCCCAAAAACAGCCGTGAGAATTGCGATATTCTGGGCAGATTCCGGGATGCATAACGAAGGTTCCATCGGGTGGCAGGGCAAATATCTCTTCTTTAAGGATAAATTTGCAGCGGGCGATCACAAGGTCTGGGTCAGTTCGACAAATGAAGTCGCGGGCCTCCGGCGCATTCGGAGACGCGCACACCACCACGGGAGTTGACGCGGGAATTTCCGCATAGCGCTGGCATAGCTCTTTTAGTTTGTTCTTTTCCCATTGCCGGTCTGCATTGGCTAGAAACAGAGAATAATAGAGACGAAATGCCAGTACGTCCAGAAAACGCCAAGGCCCAACTCGTTTCATTTCGCGCCAGATGCGCCGTCGCTTCTGGGCCCGAGTCTCACGCAAGACAAGCACCCCAGCCAGGATGGAAAATGATGCCAGCCACCGTGGCAGGACAATACGGTTCAAGGATTCTTCCTCATGGCAGATCAAGAATGTGCGCATGGCAAAGCCCGTCGGGGAGTCTCGAACGATAATGACATCTCACTGGGTGGGCAAAACTGAGAGCGTCACGGACAACGGGAAGCTCGCATCCATGAACTTGGTTCTCATTATACGCGCCTGATACCCGTGAACAACAGCCGCCCGCACGAGACCAACTCGGCAAATTCTGTAAGATAGACTCTTCTTCCAGAACTCTTGGAGAATTTATGAAGAGATTTGCCCTTCGGGTCTTGCGGGGCTGCGGTGTGTTCTCTCTGGCTCGGACGATGTCCGCCAAAATGGCCCGGATTCTGATGTATCACAACTTTTCGGGTCCTAACGAATGCCCGGGAGACGGAGTTAGCGTAACTATGGCCCGGAGTCAGCTTGACTATCTGCGCCGCCATTTTCGGGTCGTTCCGCTCACCCGGTTGGTCGAGCAGTTGAGGTCCAGCATAGCGCTGGACAGCCATACCGTGGCCCTGACAATTGACGATGGTCGTCGCAACTGTTACGAGGTTTTCTTTCCTCTTCTTGCCGAGTTCAGCATACCAGCGACGTTTTTCGTGGCTAGTTCGTTCATAAGAGGGGAGGATTGGTTGTGGACAGACAAGGTTTTGTGGCTGTCGGAACAGCCCCTTCGAGCCGCAGAACTCGCTCCGGATCGAATCGAAGGTTTCTTTGGAATGCTGAACCGAATGCGGCCGGAAGCCCGCAACAGACGGATTGAGAGTATCGCAGTAAGTATGGGCATCTCCATTCCCAAAGATCCCCCCTTGAAATACTCACCCTGCTCGTGGAGCGAATTGCGGGAAATGGCCGATTCTGGGCTAGTAGAGATTGGCTCTCACACCGTAACCCATCCGATCCTCTCCAGCCTAACTGAGGAAGAATCCTGGCAAGAGCTGATTGTCTCCCGCGCCCAGATCGAAGAGGCGCTAGGCAGAAAAGTCGAATCCTTCTGCTTCCCCAACGGGAAGCCGGGCGACTACCGGCCCGATCACATGCGGCAGATACAAGATGCGGGATACACCAGCGCAGTGGTCACGCGTTTCGGAATGGCCGATAGCGGGAGCGATCCTTACCAGTTGCCCCGAATTGGCATCAGCGGCAAGACGGATGCCCTCTGTTTTCCTAAGTATCTTGATGGGGTGGAATATTACCAATCAAGACTGCTGAGGTTCTGCGCTGAGGAGACCTGACCTAAGATCTGAGCTCAATGGGGCCAACCGCATTCCAGATAAATTTTGCGTAGCTTCCAAATTTAACAATGCATGATCTCTTCCTGACTCGCTGGCCGCAACGCCCCCGGATCGGCGCGACGGGTTGGACGTCGCGGATTGGGCCGGGAAAATGCTGAAAACAATGTTCATCCCGTGCGCTTCCAAATCGAATTCCTGTATGCACCGCTCCTCTACCATGTCATAAAGTGCGATATGCGTGGGTTTTTCCGTCATCCCTGGACGGAAGACGTTCCTGACCCAGAGAACGTTCTCTCGAAACTCAGTTTTGCGAATGCGCGTAAACCCCACCCACACTCGCCTGTCGTCTACTGGGAGCACTCCGCGGCACCAGCCCAGCAACTCCGCCTGGCCGTTGATCGCTTGAAGGTCCACGATTTTCTCCACTTGCAGTCTGCGGGAATTTGCGGTCACAATCTTTCCGTCAACCGTCGTAAAGTAGAGTCGCTCACCGCACAGCAACCCGTCGTGGGGCCGTTGTACCGCGATGTTTATGCGCTTCTCCAAGTCGTTGAGGCAAACAGCGTCGCGTTGTTGGAACCGGGTTACCCAAATCTCGCGCTCTAATTCAAAAACAAAGTTGGGGTGCGATTTGTGGGGCTTGGTGCTTGCTACCTTGCGGTAATCGGTTGTCTGGGAAAATCGCGACCAAGGGTCTTCCGCCAAAACACTCCATTGATCGAGCAATTCGCCTTGGCGGGTAAACTTGACGACCATGTCAAGTCCTGTATTTGCCGCCAGCAAAGCTCCGTCGGAGGCTGGCGTAACGTGATGAAGATCGTTAAAACAGGGGAGTGAAATGTAGCCGATCCGCGTGAACTCAGGTAACTTGAAAATCAAGACTTCCGTAGAAGTGCAGGCGTAAAGAGTATCGCCGATCAGCGCACCGCTCTTAAAAACCATGGAAGAGTGGACGCCAGCGCGCGCTTCGGGCGGGGTCTTGTACTCAATGCACCTGCGCACTGCCCCGGACTCGGTGTCGAGTTGTAGAACCAAGGCCGCCTCATAGAGGTTCCATTCCTCTTCTTTTTTGACCAGCAACTTCCTCTGCCTAGCCCCCAGCACGTATAGGCTGTCCATTTTCACTCTGCCCCCTCGAAATCTACGGGAAAGGCAGTGAATGAAGTGTTAATACACGATTAAAAGTTAAC
>CAZETZ010000011.1:43998-55433 GCA_964514735.1 uncultured Acidobacteriaceae bacterium
ACGGTAGGACCTTGCAAGAATTGGGCAACTGAAACCACCGGGGATTATCATGTCTCGAGCCGTGCATTGTTGTTGCCCGTCTGAGAATATGGGAAGTCGCTGGGCGGTTTCCAGGTTTACTGGTGCCTTCGTAGTTCCGTAACCGAAGTCGTGGCATGCGCCGAGAGCACTGACATATGCGCAATGTTTTTCAATTCTTCCCCCTGAATTACTTCCCGTGCCACCATGATGGCGGTCGCTTCGGCAAATTTGTCGGGGTCCCACGACTTCAGATGGATTTCCGATCGGTTGTCGCCTCGCACGATCTCGTCGGTCGTACTGCCCAAAACAAGTAGAAACCTTGGATGAAGCCGGGGAGGCCTTTCTGGCCGGATGCTACGGGCCACCAGGGTGCAAGCGGCATCGTAAATTCGCTCCGCTTCTTGGGGAGACCATTTCTTGTGTGCTGGATTAGATACGTCAAAAGGCAAAAGCAGAGTGTCTCCGCTGCAGAAAAGCGTTGCCGTAGCCATAAACAATAGGGCGGATAGTACAAGTTTCATTGTTTGCAGCAAGGCCACTGGTTTTTGAGTCCTATTTGCCTGGTTGGTCAGGCCGTCGGAAAAACACAGAACGTCTTGCTCGGACATGATTCAAAAAGCGTACGCAGCGTAGGTACTGGCGGGAAGATGCCTTAAGGGAGGGGCTGACCCTGTACTTTGTAGCGCGGCCGTTCGTTCACGTGTCGCTTAAATTCAATCATCCTCGCCAATAACAACATTCTTCTTCCCCGATCTCCCGAAAATTTCGACTCTGCGCCTGTGATCACTTCACGCCACCGCGGCATCGGCACCCCAAGCGCCAGCCCGAACCTGGCAGCCAGCATTTCATCGGTGAACACTCGGATGGGTTGCGGGTCGTTTTGGAATTTGGATTGGATGCGCAAGGCCAACGCACCAAGTCGAATCTTGTAATATAGTCTTAATGCACCAAGACCTAATACGGTTGCTGAAAAGCTGGACGGCTGTTGCTCCATTGACGCGGAGGTCCATGAATTTTTGTTGACCCTGGTTTTGTCGCGCTGTTTAAGGGTCCTGGGTCTATGTTTTAAGTTTGTAGATGCTTCACTGCAAAGCGGAGGGAATTTTGCCACGAGCAAAAATGCCGCTGCCGACCTCTGCGGAATTGCGGCTTTTAGAAATCCTGTGGAAATTGGGCGAAGGGACGGTTGAGGAGCTTTTACGAGCTTCCGGCGAAAAACCTCTCCCGAACTACAAGACTGTCCAAACTCTTCTGCGGATTATGGAGCGCAAGAAACTGATTACGCATTCCGTGAGCGGTCGTGCCTTTGTTTTTATACCGCGGGTGCAAAGACGTGAGGTCAATCGTCAATCCGTGGGCTGGCTGCTCAGACGGCAGTTTCGAGGTTCCCGCACGGAACTCTTATTGAATTTGCTCGACGATGAAGATCTCGATGCAACCGAGTTGGACGAATTAGAGGGTCTTATCCGGAGCCATCGTACAGCAAAGCAAACCGGACAGAAAAAAGTTGGGCGCTGAGATTTAAACCCATGTGGGTTGATACCTCTTTATCGGTGTTAAGTGTCTGGATCACATATTCAGTCCAGGTGCTATTCGCGTACCTGATTACTCGGGTGATTTGCGCTGTCATTCGGTCCCCGCGCCGGCGATTGCACATCTGGGGTTGGTTTTTATTTCTGGCTGTTTTTCGATGGATCTATCTATGTACTTCCGCTAGCTGGAATCATTCAAATCATTTCGCGGATGCTACGGTATCTTTACCGGACAAATATACGCTGCACCAATCATTGTCCATAGATCGCGTGTGGGCCTTGCATCTGGGCTGGCCGGCAAAATGGGCCTGGCCGGTCTATCTCGCAATCGTCGTGCTCTTACTACTCCAATTGCTGTTGAAATCGTTGCGTCTCAGGGGTCTGCTTCGCAGTAGCCTGTCGCCTTCTCCCGTGCTTCAGCTTCGTTTCCAGCGGATTTGCGGAAAGATGAAGGTCAACCGCTGCAAATTGTTGTTGGTCCCCGAACTTCGCTCACCCGCCGCATGTGGTTTGTGGCGCGAGAATGTGCTTCTTCCCGCTGACCTTGTTTCTGAACTCAATACCGCTCAACTCTCTCATATAATGCGACACGAGCTCACCCACATTAGACAACGGGACTACCTGTGGGACCGGTTGGCGGCTCTCGCATGCCGAGTGGTCTTCTTTCATCCGGCGCTCTGGATCGCCCACCGGCGCTTACGCTGGGAGCGCGAGTTGGCGTGTGACCAGACCGTCCTCGAAAACAGTGGTCAAGAACGCCTCCAATACGCCGAATGCCTGGTGAAGCTTGCCAGGTGGTCCTATTTAACTAGCACCACCTATGCCGATGGAATCGGGTTCTCCTCGCCTGCCTCTCTGTTGACGACAAGAGTAAATGCCGTACTTTGTGAACCTCGACCATATTCCGCTCTTCAGCGAGCTCTTCGGGTCAGCCTTGTAGCAGGTCTCTTAATCATTGGCGCCCTCCTACTGCCCGCTTGCGGTTTGACCTTGTCTTGGCGCCTGCCACTGGTGTCTCCACAAGCACCATCTCTTACAGCACGTAAAGGGGCAAGGAAAGGGGCGGGCCGGTTGAAAGCGGCAACGCAAAGAACGTTGATGCCGGAACCTGTTTTGTCAACCGAATCGGTAAACCGCAGTGAATCCGTTAATCTTTTTGCCGGTTATCGCACTCCGGTTCTGCCAATTCTCGAAAGTCCATCCAACCCAGAAAGTTCCTCCTTGGAACCAACCAGCGAGGAAAAACATAACGCGACGGGGGATGTGAATTTAGTCTGGGACGAGTCACAAGCCCCGGGCCCTGGCACTCGGTCAATCAATTGGCGCAAACTCGCGATCAATACAGCGGCAGCAGCGGTAGTAGGAATCGCAAGTCGCGAACATCCGGATCGTGATGACGCACGAAGTCATTTCCATTGAAAGGGATCGGTCGCCCGTGTAAATAGCTACTCTGTTGGAAACTGAACTGGTTGGCGTGGATTTCAGCACAACCGGGGTCGCGCGATGCCAAGGCTTTCTTTATTATTCCGTGCTATGACGCGCAATCAAAGTGGTTTGCGCATTACCCGGACGGTAGTGATACTGGGGTTGTTTGTTGTCTTTCGTATGACAGGGTGGTCGGCCACTCAGCTGGTCTCTGTTAACGTCTTCGCTACGGATGAGAAGAACCAGCCGATTGCGGAAGCGTTCATTGAAGTGCGCCTCAATGAACAAATCATCGCGAGCGCTCAAACCGATAAGAGTGGGAAAGCGATCGTCAAAATCCCAGCGGCAGCCAATTATCTCCTGACTGTCCGTAAGAAAGATTACGTCACGAATGAGAGTACGTTAGAAATCAAGGCGGAGAGTGACGGCACAGATATTGATGTAAGGCTGACTCAGATCGCTTTAAGCCGGCAGAACATCACCGTTCAGGGGACGTCCTCTGGGCCGATCGCGGAAGAATCAAGCACTCCTTCTACGTTAGCTCCAAAAGTAGCCGCACAAGCTCCCTCCAAACCGGCGACGCTGACAGAGGCGCTCCCGCTGGTTCCGGGAGTCGTGCGGGCCAACAATGGCGCTTTGGGCATCGCGGGTTACAGCGAAAACCATAGCACTTTGCTGGTGAACTCGGTGGATGTAACCGACCCGGCAACGGGTGATTTCGGGCTGAGCGTACCCATTGATAGTGTAGAAACCATCTCTGTTTCGGAGATGCCCTATTTGGCGCAGTACGGTAAGTTCATCGCTGGCGTAGTCGCAGCGGAGACCCGGAGAGGTGGCGAGAAATGGGACTACAGCCTGAATGATCCGCTTCCGGAATTTCGAATCAGGAGCGGTCACTTGGTCGGTCTTAAGACGGCGTCTCCACGTCTAAATGTGAGTGGCCCATTGATTCGTAATCGTCTGTATCTTTCAGAAGGCGCTGAATACCTACTGTACAAACAATCAGTTCGGACACTTCCATTTCCCACAAACGAAACCAAGTCCTCCGCGTTCAATTCCTTCTCTCAAGTAGATGCCATCGTCTCGTCTACGCAAACACTCACCGCCAGCTTTCACCTGGCGCCGCATTCCTTGCGTTATGCTGGCCTGGATAGTTTCAATCCTCAACCGGTGACCCCGAATGCCGACTTCCACGAATCCACCAGCACCATCATCGATCGCATGTCCATAGGCAACGGTTTGTTGCAGAGTACTCTGGCCGTGACCAGCGTAAACAGCGAGGTACAACCGCAGGGTCCAGCGAACATGGTTTTAAGTCCTGAAGGCAACCAAGGAAATTACTTTGGCAGGCAGTCACGCAACGCGACACGGTTGGGATGGCTTGAAAACTGGACACCGCGCACTCTCCATTTTGGAGGAGAACACAGACTACAAATCGGCTCCATGCTGACCTATTCTGAGGATGAAGGACAGTTTCACCCTCGTCCCGTAGAGATCCAGGACACCATTGGGCATACGATGCAGAGAATTGATTTTACAGGCGGCAAAGCATTCGGACTCGCTGACTACGCACCTGCTGTTTACGCGCAAGACCACTGGGTTTTAAATTCCCATTTCGCGCTTGATGCCGGCATTCGATTGGAAGAGCAAACAATCACTTACACGCAGCGCACTGCGCCGCGCCTCGGCTTCGTTTGGACACCTGATCGAGAGGCGAAGACTATCGTTAGGGGTGGGGCCGGTATTTTCTACGATTCCGTACCTCTCAGTACTTACCGGTTTAGCAGCTATCCGGAACAGGTCATCACCTCATACGACGCTTCTGGTGTCGTGGTCGGCGCGCCTCTGCACTACATCAACATTACTGGGTCAGTAACACGCTCAGGCTTTCCCTTTGTAGATAGATCCAAGAGAAATGGGAACTTCGCCCCGTATAGTCTTGCATGGGACCTGGAGTTTGAGCGTTATATCAACAAGGCCCTCACGGTCCGAGTCAAATATCTTCAAAGCCAAGCTCAGGGCTTGATCACGCTTCAACCGCAAGTCGTCCAAAACCAGAATGCTTTTGTGCTTGGTTCTTCGGGTACTGCGCAAACTCGCCAATATGAAATCACCGCTAAGATTGGCGACAAAACACAACGACAATTCTTCTTCTCATACGTGCGACAACAGGCGGGCGGCGACCTTAGTGATGGTAGTGCTTACCTTGGCAATTATCCTTTTCCAGTGATCAGACAAGGCGTGTTTGCAAGTTTGCCAAATGAAATTCCGAACCGCTTTTTATTCTGGGGAACATACGCTCTTCCGAAAAAGGTGCAACTCAACCCGCATATCGAGTTCAGGAATGGTTTCCCTTTTCAGCCTACGAACCTGTTCCAGCAATATGTTGCCGTAACTACCAATCCGCAGTCGAGATTCCCCCGTTACTTTGCCTTTGATTTACTTGTTTCCAAAGATTTCCAGATCACCAAAAAGCATGCGGTCCGTATTTCGGTCCCATTGCTGAACATTACAAATCATTTCAACCCGCTGGAAGTGCATTCCAATATTGCAGATCCGAACTACGGCAGGTTCTTCGGGAACTATCCCCGGCGTATACTCATCGACTTCGATGTCCTGAATTAAGCGCCTTGGTGCTTCTTTATGAAAGAGGATGGTTCGTAAGCAAATAATTCCCCCCGTTCGCAGCCACAACGTAGAGGTTCCCTGTACCCACAAGCTGCTGCAAGTGCGGCATTTCAGTACCGTACGCCAAAAGATACCATCGAGAACTTTCAGACCATAGGGATACGAATTTTGGGTCGTCGATAAACACTTTCGGAGCACCCGGTGCATATGAGCCATACTCCAGATTGTTATTGCGCCCGTTCAAGAGGAGCGCTGAACGATTCGCGTAAAAAAATACGGAAGAAAAGGCATAGTAAGAGTTCGCTTCGATCAACTGGCCCGGCGGGCTATGTTTGAGGCGCTCTGCCAGCGCATATGAACCGAGGTATGGGTCGAAGCGGACGAGGGCGATTCTCGCGGCCTGAAAGAAGACAATCATGCACGCAGCCGTTGCCAGAACGGATCTCCGAATGTTGCTTCGCCATATGACAAGCGCCAGAGCGCATGTGCCGAAAGCAAGAGCCGCGAGAGCCAGCGGAAATTTCAGGTATGCGAAGGCATGAAATGTGAGGTCGGTGATATGTCCCAAAGACAGGGTGTAAAGTTCTGGGTGTTGAGTCAAGGCGCTGGAAATGTCGCCCGGGGAAGGTAGACGCCAGACCAGCAGAAGTAACGTTGAAAGTGTGGCAAAAAGCAGCACACAAATGGCGGTAAGAACGCGCATCGCTGTGCGGACCCGAGGACCGCCCGCGCGAAGGGCAGATGCAGCGAGTAGCGCTAACGCAGGATAGATCGGCATTGAGTAGTACTCTTGTGTTGTCGAGAATGTGAAAAACAACATCACAACGCCGGTCCAGCAAACCGCCATCAACCTAACCCGCCCGGCGCGTGAACTCGGCCGATAGCCGAGGGCCGGAGTGGCGAGCAGATAGACAGACCAGGGAAAGATCCAAACCAAGTTTAGCAACCAAAACAGCAATCTGGGAACAGTGTTGTAGTCCCGTGGATATCTCAAATTCAGAAAACGCAGGAGATGCTCGTTAAAAAAGTAGAACCAAAAGAAACCGCGGTATTCACCCGGTCCGCTGTGCATAGAGAACGCAAACCAGGGAGGATTTCGATAAATCGCGAGGACATGCCAGGGCGCAGCGATCGCCAACGCGACAAAGGCGACAAGGAGGATGTGCATTCGACGCCAAGCCGCTAGAGAAAACAGGCGACGAGTAAACGCCATGTAGGCAAGGCTCGCTATTACCGGGAAAACCACGGCGATCAGGCCCTTCAGCAATAAACCTATCCCGAAGCAAACCCCAAGAATGACAGACCAGAAAAGTGGAGCTTCACTGTCGGGTTCAAGCAGGCGGAGCCAGGCCCAGATGGCCCCAGTGATGCATAGTGTCAGGATGGCATCAGGTATCAGTATTCGTGTAAAAAGAAAGAGCCCAACTGAAGTGCCCAGTATGACGCCAGTGTAGAGTCCCGTTTCCTCATCAAAGCCCCATCTGGCAAAGCGATAGGTTAGCCAACACAGTAGTACCACCGAAAGCGCAAGAGGCAAACGAGCAGCCCAGTCATGCACTCCGAAAATTCGGTATGAGACCGCCATCATCCAGTAGATAAGCGGGGCCTTCTCCAGGTAGGCGACGCCATCGAGGCGTGCAGTTACCCAGTCTCCCGATATCAGCATGTTGCGGGCAATCTGCGCCTGGACAGCATCCACATCGTCCATGAGACGAGGCGGGCTAGCGATACCGACAAGGAAGACGAGACCAGCAGCTACTGCAACGATCCAACCCCATGGAGTACCTGAAGAAGTGGGTCCGGCATATCGGTCTCCTGCGGCGCCAGCTCTACCTTCCATCGTTTCATCCAGATCAACAGAGTCATTAATCCCCATAGGTGATAGCCAAAATTAGCCTTCTTCTCCAGGTGCTCACGGATCAAATATTCCACGGTCCTGACATTGAAAAGCTTACTCGCCGATACGGCTTCGGTAGAAAGCGTGTCTAGCAAAAAAGGACGGAGCGCTCCTCTGAACCACTCATGAATAGGAATGTCGAACCCGATTTTGGGCCGCCGTAAGACCGCCGGCGGTAGTTTGTCCCTCATCAAACGGCGCAATACATATTTTGACTTCGATCCCCGTAACTTGAAGTCCATCGGGAGGCGAGCGGCGAAGTCAACGATTCGTGGATCAAGAAAAGGAGGCCGGACCTCGATCGAGTGCGCCATGCTAATTCTATCCACTTTGTAGAGAATGTCATCGGGCAAGTAGTAACGCTGGTCAAAATCAAGATAGCGCTGTAACCCAGGGCCACTGGTCATTTCTGCTAACACTGAAGCGAGCGGGGCCCCATCAGCGAACAGAAACAGCCGGCGTTTCTCTGCCTCGCAAAAGGTGCCATTCCAAAACACGTGTGCCAATTCTGGTGAGAGTAAAGATCCCTGCAAGAAGCGCTTTAGCTTGTATTCAAAGCTGATTTTTTCGTTGGATACGGGCAGTTGCATCGCGCCCGCGAGTGCGGCACGGCGTAAGGTTGCAGGGACTTTCCGAACAGCGGCATGGTAGCGATCGGCTTTGTATGTCAGATAGCCTGCGAACAATTCATCTGATCCCTCTCCGGTCAGCACGGCTGTGACGTCTTTGCTCGTCATCTGCGCGAGGAACCAAAGCGGTACGGCCCCGGCATCCGCGCTCGGTTCGTCCGAGTAGTAAGCGATCTGTTCGATAGCATCTACTAAGTCGGCGCCAGTGTTCAGATCGTATTCCGTGTGCTGCGTGCCGAAGTAGTGGCTGACCTTTTTGGCGTACTGGCTTTCATCAAATGAACGTCCTTGAAAAGTAACTGAAAACGTCCGCAACTGGGAAGAATGAGTTTTGGCTGCGTAATGCAAGATGGTGGAAGAGTCCAGCCCTCCACTTAGCCAAATGCCTACCGGCACGTCAGCAACTAGTTGTTCCCTGACGGACTGCGCTAGTAACCCCTCGAGTTCGTGGCAGGCCTCCTCAACGGAGGACGGAGGGAGCCGCTTAGTCCGAGCGGCGATATAAGAGCGGATATTGGTGTGGCCACTCCGCCACTCCAATATGTGACCGGGCATTAGCTTCAGAATTCCATCAACGAGAGTCAATGGTCCTGGAACATAATTTAGGGTTAGAAAGCAGTTGAGACCAGCAAGGCAGAGCCTACGCCGAATTGCCGGATGAGCAAAGATGCACTTGAGTTCTGAACCAAAGTAGATTTCGCGGTCTTGCAAGCAGTAGTACAAGGGCTTGATGCCCATGCGGTCGCGTGCAAGTATGAGTCGTCCCTCGGACTGTACCCAGATCGCTATCGCAAACATTCCTCTGAACTTCGAGAAACATTCGTTTCCCCACCTCAGGAAGGCATGCAGAACTACCTCAGTGTCGCAGCGTGTCTGGAATATGAACCCCTCAGATTCCAATTCAGTACGAATTTCAAGGTGGTTGAAAATCTCGCCGTTGAAGACCACAATGACGTCACGGTCGTGGCTGAAAAATGGCTGGTCACCGTTCTCCAGATCCAAGATGCTTAGGCGCACAGCTCCCAGCGAAATCTGCCTCGATACGAAATGACCCTGATGATCTGGCCCACGATGCATGATGGAACTTAGTGCCGATTCCAAAGGACCGGAGTCGAAAGGTTCCGAAATGTGTGAGTACCCGACGATTCCACACATGTGCTGAGACGCTCCCAATTACCCGGGCTAGAGTTCACCCAGTGTTCGCGCTTCGTCGAACAGATCTGGATCGTGCTCAACCTTCGATCTGGGGCGATCAGTTGGCACTTGCCTCCACGCGGGCACTTCTCTTTAAACCAAGCTGTTAAGACTGCGAATAAGTCTTAAATAGTTAAGACTTGTCTGTCAATAGTTGCGGCAGATGACGGATGAAAAGAACCAACTTCCGCTGCCATCGCCTTTGCCATTGCACCCATGCCAACATTCCGGTTAGCGTCAGCGACGACCGGATGACTGCGACAGGAGCGATGCTGGCTATTCTCAGCCACTCCGCAGAAAAAAGCGACTAAGAACGGACTGCGCGGGAGGCAATTCGGGCTTAAGTCCTTCATCATCACACAAACAATGTCTGTAACAACTTAGAGGTGCCTCCCGGCGCTGCAAGTTGTTGTAAGCCACTATAGGAAACAGCGACTGCGGGTAAGATTGCGGTACTTTTTTTTCAACGTCGTACAAACATCAACAGAAAATTCTATTTCCATCAAACGGAAAGGACGATGAGAGTTTGATTGGGCAGGAAAGTATTGGTTGTTAGTTTTCGAGCGAGAAATCGAACGGCTTAATTGTCGGCTTGGACATGCAGCAGCTTCCGCACCCGGGACATCACCGTGGCTGAAGTTTCAGGCGGGAGCAGCGCCAGTCCCTCTTTCGCGGCGGACCGCGCTTTGGCAGGTTGCCCGGCGGCGCGACATGCTTTGGCCAACGTCAGCAGGAATTCAGGATTGTGACGAGACGTCGCCTCGACGATGCGCTCTGCGTACTTTACCGCTAAAGCCGGTTCGCGCAATTGCGGAGGCTCGACAGTGATCAATCCGTTGGCAGCGTCGAGGAGTTGATAGGCTTGCGCATCGGAGCGCTGCGCAACCTCTTTTAATATGCCGATTCCCTTTTGAGCCAGCTCCAGCGATCCTTTCGGGCGTTGCAGCGTACGTTGCTGTCGAGCCATATCGATCAGCACCATCCCCAGTTTCGACTCCCAATTCCCGTTATGTGGCTCAACAAGCAGAATCTCTTCGAGCAGGGCCCGTTGTTCGGATAAAACCCGCAAAGCATTTTTCGCATCCGCGATACGGTCGGCTCCGGCTTCTGAAAAAATGCCTGCGGCACGATCCTGGTAGCACTCTGATTCCCGGCTCACTCCAGCCTCGAGGTCTTGGACCGCACGAATGTTCTTTCGATCAGCAGCCAAGAGTTCACGGAAAATAATTTCACCCTGTTCGAGGGCGGCGAGTGCTTCGCGATAATGGCCAATCTCGATCAATGCTCCAGCGTACGGTCCGATTGCACCCGATTGCATGCGCCGGATGGCCATCACTTGTTTGGCCTGGTTGTGAAGCGAATTAATACCATCGATGGCCGCACGCAGTTCCGGCAAGGCGCCGGCAGGGTCGGTTTGCATCTCCACAGCCCCGACCAACCTATGATTATTGACCAGCGCTTGTAAGATGCGGACATTCCCAGGAGTTGAGACGAGAGCGCGTTCATAGAGTTTGCGAGCTGTTCGATATTCCGCTAAAGCTCCCGGGAAATCGCTTAGGCTGGGCCAATAAGGAAGGCCTAGTTCACTGCCGAGACTGGTGTGAGCGCTCGCCGAATCCAGCAGTACATCCACACCAGTATTAGGCTGGGCCGTGAGCTCGTCGAATGCTGTGATCGCCGAATTTATCAACGGCACTGCTTCCTGTGTCCGGCCTATACCAAACAAAACCTCGCTGCGCGATTGGAGGGCCCACGCATACGCGCGTTTCATTGCAGCATTCTTGGGCTGCTGTTGCAGGAGCGCACTGGTAATCGAGATAGCCTTATCCAAACTTCCCAGTGCTCCTTGTGTATCCCCGGTGTGCTCAGCGAAAACATTCCCTTGTACATTCCCCAGACGGATATAGGCGTTGGCTGCGTCGAGCAGCAACTGAGGATCGGATGAATCTTTGGTGGTGCGATCGAGGTGTTCGAGTACTGTACTCACCAGCAGCTGTTGCGCGCCGGTCGAACCGGGAAGTTTTTGAATGGCGTCGTCAATTTCAGAAAGCAAGCTATCGCTCAATTTGCGTAAGTCTTCAGCGCGGGCTTCAGCTTTTTTACGTTCCG
>CAZETZ010000011.1:55533-56957 GCA_964514735.1 uncultured Acidobacteriaceae bacterium
CCCATTCCCCCACGGCCTAGAAGTTTCTCGACCTGGTAAGCACCCATACGCAAGCCAAGCGGTGAAGCGAAGCTATCGAAGTCCATCAAGTCGGACGGGGCCTCGTTTGACAACTCGTGCACGGCCCGCATCGCTGTTTCTTTTTCAGAAGCTTCGAGCAACGCTTCCACCCGCTTGCGTAAGTCTTCATCTCCATCGCAGCGGAATTCCAGCAGCGCTGCGCGCTCCTCCTGCGGAACAGCCGACAACTCATGGAAGATGTTTTGCAGTAGATGCCAACGCGTGATGGCGGCTTGGTCTGGCAAGTTGTTTACAGACTCCCTCAGAATAGGCAACGGAAAAAATGGGCAAACCGGCTCACGGTTTCTTTGTCGCGTTGCTCTTGCTAGTTTCGATCCGCTCAAAAAGCCAGCTGCGCACAAATTTCAGGTCACGGTTCGCGGTGGCCACGGAAACCCCCATCACCTCGGCGGCCTCTTCTATCGTGCAACCGAGAAAGTATCGCAACTCGACCAGTTGAACCTTGGGCGGATCCAATTCCTTCAATTCTTCGAGCGCCGTGTTCAGATCAAGCATGGATTCGTTGCCGATCTCCACCCAGGGAATCTGCTCATTTAAAGGAACGTGTTGCGCTGTTCCCCCGCGCTTCTGCGACAACCTGCCGCGCGCGTGGTCAATCAGAATCATGCGCATGACCTTGGCGGAAAATGCATAGAAATGAGCGTGATCACTCCAGTCGGCTTTCTTCTGGTTTACCAGGCGAAGGTAAAGTTCATGCACCAGGGCAGTGGCTTGCAGTCCTGAGGGCTCGCCTGCGCCGCGAACATAGGCCGCGGCAATTCGACGCAGATGCGGATAGACGACGGGAATTAGTTCTTCAAAGGCCTTGGGTGACCCCTGCTGCCACTGCAAAAGCAATTGGGTGATCTCGCCAGCAGAGGATTCCAAATCGGCTCCGTTACGGGATAAAGGCTTCGGGGAGGCCATTTTACCAGCTTTTTTCCGGGGCTAAACAGGATGATCCGCATGATTTGCTGTGCGGTCTAAACACTCTATTTCCCTTGTCATTCCGACGATTCGCGGAGCGAAGAGGAGGAATCTGCTATTCGCCGACAGTTTTATGGTGCCGTATAGGAGAAGCAGATTCCTCGCACAAAAACCCGTGCTTCGGAATGACAAAGGAAAGAGTAGTTTATTCAAACCGAACCATACCTTTTCGCCTCATCAGTCCCTGCTGCTATTTTCCGTGAGCCATTCTGCCCTCGCTTTCCGATTCTTCTAGTGAACCCACCTCGGGTTCCAAGTGGCCGGAGGAAAACAGAATGGAATGCAAAGGTACTTTCATCCAGTTCGCGGTGAAGCAACTGAGAAACGTAGCCATGGCGTGGCTGACCTTCGCCAGCATGTGTCTCACCGGACAGAGC
>CAZETZ010000012.1:0-54341 GCA_964514735.1 uncultured Acidobacteriaceae bacterium
CCCCGCTTGTCGCATGGCGCTCTGAATGCCCGGCGTCGGTTCTTCCCCGCATTCCTGCAAGCACACCCGATGAAACGCCTCGCAGGTCGACCCGTATCCGCAGATCTCCGCCAGCATTTGCGCCCCACGCGCCCGTGCATGTTCATACTCTTCCACCACAAACATCCACGCGCCCTCGCCCACCACGAACCCATCCCGGTTGGCCGAGAACGGACGCGACCCGCGTTCCGGCGCGTGGTTCCAGGAGTCCGTCAAAATCTTCATCAGGATGAAGCCCTTCACAATCCCCAGCGCGATGGGAGAGTCCGCGCCCCCGCTCAGAATCATGTCCGACCGGCCAGCCTGAATCTGCCGCACCGCGTATCCCATCGCGTCCGTGGACGACGTACACCCGGTGGTGATCACATGGCTCGCTCCGCGCAACCCGAAACGCACACTGAGTTCGCTCGAAAGCGTCCCCATCACTCCGGTAGGAACGCAAAACAAACTCATCGACTTGTACTGCTGATGAAAAAACAAACGATACTGCTCCTCGGTAAACTCCTGGGACCCTCCACCCGACCCCATCACCACGCCAAACCGCCGCTTTTCTTCTATAGACAGACCGGCTGTATCGATGCCGGCAGCCTGCAAGGCTTCGCTGGCCGCAGCCAAGGCAAGCGGCAATACCCGCGACACATGTTTCCGCTCCCGCTTCTCCACCCAGGCCAACTCATCAAATCCCCGCACCTCGCCCGCAATCTGCACGGGAATCTCAGAGGGGTCGAAGCGCGAAATCCGCCCAACGCCACTTTTGCCCTTCAGGATCGCATCCCCAAATTCCTGGTTGCCTGTCCCATTCGGGCTGACAACCCCCATTCCAGTGATAACAACACGTCGTTTCAAAGGTTTACCCCAGATGAAGTGTCCACCAATATATACGAGTTCCGCATTGGAAAGTTAGATGCAGGTCAAAACCCGGGACCTGATGAAAACCTTTCCCGACCATCCCCGGACACTAAGAAAGAAATAGAATGAAGAGCAATTGCCACAAAGCCGCAAAGCGGCGAAAGATTACAGCCCAGCGCGACCGTGCCGGTTTTTGCCACGGTCGCCCTTGGGTCAAGTGCGTGATGACCAAGCCCTGTAAGGGCGAAAGAAGAGCTCTATCCAAAATCATGATTTTTTCGGCGCCCCGCCAGGCACTCCAAATTGTCGTCAAAGTTCACCGCCTCCCGTAACTTTCCCTCCGTTCTTAGCCGTCTAGAATCGTTCCTGGAGCCCGATTCGCATTGGCATGACCGCTCAATCAAATCAACAAGATACGCTGGTTGAAGGCCAGCAGGAGCCGCTGGTTCCGCGACGGGAAGTAGACCTCCGTGAGTGGTGGCTCTGGATCCTCGCGGTCGCGGTCACTCTGGTCTTATTATTCGGGATCGTCGCCGTCACCATTCCTGGCTTGAATCTGGGCGCGGCCACCGATTGGTTCGATCTCAAACAAGCCGTCCGCGGCCTCGCTGGACTGGTCCTGATTTTCGACATCTACACTCTTTATCAACACTTCCAGTTGCAGCGCATCCGCCGCGCCCTGGCCGAGCGCGATCAACTCTTCCAGCTGATTACCGAAAATGCCGCGGACCTGATCGCCGTGGTAGACACCCATGGACATCGCATCTACAACAGTCCGGCCTATCAGAAAGTCCTGGGCTACACCATCGAAGAATTAAAAGTCTCATCCCTTGACCAGATCCATCCTGACGACCGCCAGCGTGTCGAAGAGGCCGGGCAAAAAGCCCGCACTACCGGTCGCGGCGAGCGTCTGGAATATCGCATCCGCCACAAGGACGGCTCCTGGCGATACTTGGAGTCCACCGCCAGCGCGGTTCTGGATGCTAATGGGGTGACTGAAAAACTGGTCATCGTCAACCGCGATATCACCCAGCGCAAGCGCGCGGAAGAGTTGCTGGCCCACAACGCTTTTCACGATACCCTCACCAACCTTCCCAACCGCGCATTGTTTGTGGACCGCCTGGACCACGCTCTGATCCTGGCCAAGCGTCATTCGGATTACAAGTTCGCCGTCTTCATTATTGATGTGGACGAATTCAAAGTCTTCAATGACAGTCTCGGGCACGCCCTCGGAGACCAGTTGCTCATCGAAATCGGCCGAAGACTGTCCGCCTCTCTCCGTGGTATGGACACCATCTCCCGCCCCAATTTGATCAAACATTTCGACGGCCCCAAGCCCGACGACAACTTGGCCCGCCTCGGCGGCGACGAGTTTACCGTATTGCTGGACGACATCCGCAACCCCGCCGATGCCATCCGCGTGGCCCAACGCATTCAGGAGAAATGGGGGGCCCCCTTCGGGGTCGACGGGCACGAGGTGATCGTCACCATCAGCATCGGGATCGCCTTGAGCGACGCCGCATACAGCTCCGCGGATGATTTGCTTCGCGACGCGGAAATCGCCATGTACCGCGCCAAACAGGCGGGGAAAGGCAGCTTCGAAATCTTCGACCCGGCCAAGCACGCCTCGGCGGTGCAACGTCTGAAACTCGAAACCGATATTCGCAAGGGCCTGGAGCAGGGAGAATTCAAAGTCTTCTACCAGCCCATCGTCTCCTTGCAGAACGGACGCATCGTGGGGTTTGAGGCGCTAAGCCGCTGGCTGCGTCCAACCGGACTGGTCCCACCCGCGGAGTTTATCGCGGTAGCGGAGGAAAGCGGACTGATCCTGGCCATGAATCGTCAACTCATGCAGGACGCCGCCCGCCAGCTGACCATCTGGCAAGAACAATTCCCCGCGGATCCTCCGCTGTACGTGAGCGTGAACGTGACCTCCAAACAATTTGCTCAATCGACCCTGCCCTCTGAGATTGCGCAGATACTGGAGAAAGCCGGCCTCGCCCCCAATCACTTCCAGTTGGAGATCACCGAAACCATCACCATGACCGACCCGGTCCACGCCCTGTCCTTGCTGACAGAACTCCGGGAACTCGGCTTTCGTATCAGCATCGACGACTTCGGCACCGGCTATTCATCCCTGAGCCGCTTACAGCGTTTTCCCGCGGACTCGCTGAAAATCGACCGCGCTTTCATCTCCAAGATGGACACCGACAAAGAAAGCCAGGAAATCGTAAAACTGATCGTCACCCTGGGCCACACTTTGGGAATGAAAGTAGTCGGCGAAGGCGCCGAAACCGAAGACCACGTAAACCTCCTGAAGGCGATAAACTGCGAACTGGCGCAAGGCTACTTCTTCTCCAAGCCGGTCGACACCATAGCGATCAACAAACTCTTGTCCCAATTCACCTGGAACCGCAAAACCCAAGCCGCATCCCAATAAATTGCCCGGGTTGTGTCAACGCGGGCGCCTCGCCCGTGTGAGCGACGCCAAGCGAGCGGGCCCCGGAAGGTTCCCCTCACATCCCTCCGCAAAAATCCCCGTCTCACTTTTTCTAGCTATAATGACGCTTCACCAAGAGGAAGACCTTGCCCTACACCGATCTGCGAGACTGGATCGCCGCCTTGGACCGCGCCGGCGAACTAAGAAAAATCCGCACCGAAGTAGACCCGGTCCTGGAAATCACCGAGATTACCGACCGTGTCAGCAAATCCGTGTGGGGACGGGTCTCCGACCCGTCCGTGGCGAGCTCAGCTCGCCAGCCCGGCGGCCCAGCTCTCTTGTTTCAAAACATCAAAGGCCACCCCGGTCATCAGGTCCTCATCAACCAATTCGGCTCGCCTCGCCGCATGGACCTGGCGCTCGAAGTAAACTCGCTCGACGAAGTCGCCGATCGCATCCGCCAATTCATGGACGTAAAGTCTCCGCAAGGTTTCTTGGACAAAGTAAAAATGCTCCCCATGCTCGCCGACATGGGAAAGTTCTTCCCCAAAACCGTCAGCACCGGCCCCTGCAAAGAAGTTATCCGCAAAGATAATTTTTCCCTGAAAGAACTTCCCATCCTGCAATGCTGGCCGAAAGACGCCGGCCGCTTCATCACCCTGCCGTGCGTCACCACCCGCGACCCCAAAACTGGCAAACGCAACCTGGGGGTCTATCGCCTTCAAGTGCACGACGACAAAACTCTGGGCGCCCATTGGCAACGCCAAAAAGTAGCCGCCGAGCATTACCGCGAACTGCTCCGTACCCGTGTAGGGACGGGCATTCCCGCCCGTCCAGCCGCGCGAAGCCCGGAAACCTCGCCAGAACTGAAGCGCGCAGCGGTAGACATCATGGCGCGCACCTCAGGCGGCTCCGTCCAAGCAGAAAATCTTCCCAGCGGAAAAATGGAAGTAGCCGTCGCCATCGGCACCGACCCGGCCGTGACCTTCTCCGCCATCGTCCCCGCTCCACCAGATGTTGAGGAATATCTCATCGCCGGCTTCCTCCGTCAGAAACCGGTCGAACTGGTGAAGTGCGAAACCGTGGATCTCGAAATCCCGGCGAGTTCGGAGATCGTCCTCGAAGGCTACGTCAACCTCGACGAACTCCGCACCGAAGGCCCCTTCGGCGACCACACCGGTTTTTATTCTCTCGAAGATCTCTATCCCGTTCTTCACCTGACCTGCATCACTCATCGCAAAGACCCGATTTACTCCACCACCATCGTCGGCAAGCCTCCCATGGAAGATGCCTACATGGGCAAAGCGGTCGAGCGCATTTTCCTTCCGCTGATGAAGCTCACCATCCCCGAATTAGTGGACGTCAACCTTCCCATCGAAGGCGTCTTTCACAACCTGATGCTGGTTTCGATCAAAAAATCCTACCCCGGCCAGGCGCGCAAAGTGATGAACGCCATCTGGTCGCTCGGCCAGGCGATGTTCACCAAGTGCATCATCGTGGTGGACGAAGACGTCAACGTCCAGGACATCGCCGACGTGACACTCAAAGTGCTGAACAACATTGATCCCGAGCGCGATATCCAATTTACACTCGGCCCGGTAGACTCGCTCGACCACGCCTCGCGTCTCGCCAACTACGGCTCCAAGATGGGCATTGACGCCACCCGCAAGTGGCCCAGCGAAGGCTTCTCCCGCCCCTGGCCCGATGAGATCGTCATGGATGAAAAAACCAAAGCGCTGGTGGACTCCAAGTGGGCGAAGTTGTCGAGCGAACTAGGTTTGAAGTGAGATGTCATCCTCGTTCAACGCTTCGTATCAGGGCAGAGCCTTCAGGCCTGCCGCAAAAATCTGTAAATGTAAGTTCCGCGCCCAAGGGCGCAATCTCCAGACGCTCTCAAGCCTTACTGGTTGCGCCTTATCGGCGCGGGAATCAAATTTCATTTTCAATCGACAGGCCTGAAGGCGCTGCCCTGATACGAAACTTCTTCGCGCATCTTTGCCCTAGCTTTTCAGCAGATGCCAGACTTCTTTGTACTTTTCAAACAGACCCGCTGCTTTCCGAATCGTGCCCCGGGGATACAGACGAATAAATTTCCGCGTGCCAAGTGATTCCACTGGAATCAGGTACCAGGTATCGCAAGGGGCCACGTAAGCGGCGATAAAGTCTATGTCGTCAGCGGTATAGATGGCGCGGCCGCTGCGCCGGTGCTGAGAAACCCCGACCGAATATCCACGATGATCTTTCGCCTTGGTAAAAACCGACTTTACCTGCACACGAAACAGCCGTTTTCCGCCTTCCACCAGGAAGTCGTAGGGCTTTCTGTCTCCGAACGGGCGAGAAGCGGTGATGCCCATGGAAGTGGATTTCATAATGAAAGCCAATTCTCCCAATTCTCCCAAACGCTTGGTGTCTTTTCTTGGTTTACCGATTGGTTTTGAGGAAGCGGTGTTCTCGCGACTCTCTGGTTTGTCGTCAGGCGCCGGAGAGTTGTCGTCCATCGGAAAATAGAAAAGGCGCAGGGCCGAGTAAGGGCCTGCGCCTTCAATCTATAAGTCCATTATACCAAATTGAAGGGGTGAATTGGGACATGGCCGCCGACTTTATATCTGGAAGCGAATTAGTAAGTTAGAGAAAATCGGACGCTTTTTAGGGCTTGACAAGAATTTGTCGCCGCAAAAGAAAAGCACAATTCTTTCGGGCCAATCCCGGTGGTGCTTGTGGAGCGTGGATGCCCCGCGTCTCGCCCGAGACGCGGGGCACGCGCACGAGAGGATCTACGGCGTCCAACCGCAACAGAGGCCACACTGCGAGCAGAGGCTGTTATAGCAACTCCTCACACCGCTGCTGCAGGAGGCATAGCAACTGGCATTACCGTGACACTGGGCTTGGCAATAACCCTGGGGCGGACATGGGCATGCCGGAGGACAACTGGCCTGTGCCGCCTGAGGCATGAAGGACAGCCCCATCAGCACAAGCATCAGAAAGAACAGAACAAACATTTTCCGATTCAACATGGAATCTCCTTTCTATTTGAGTTTGGCCAGAACTTCCGATTCGCGCGACGACTCCAGCTTGCCGACCCAACTGCGCAGCACTTTTCCTTGCGGGTCGACAAGCATTAAAGTCGGCGTGCCGGTCACTTGGATGGAGGTGAGGAGTTCTTGCCGCATCTCCACTGGGGGAAGCCCGAGTTTGTTCAGGTATTCGCGGTTCTCGTCGAGGGTTTGAGGCAGTACGGCGATCACCTGGGTATGAGCGCTCTGCGCCGCGGGAATCAGCTTCTTGTAGAACTCCGCGCTCTCGCTGCAAAAATGGCACTGCGTGCTGAGCGCCATCACCAGGGTTTGGCTGGCTTGCGACCAATTCACATCGGGAAGAGAGATCTGCGTTCCTGGAGTTGGCCCGGCAAGACCCGGCGCCGGAGTGGGGAGCAGAAATCGCTTGACTCCAATGACCGCGATCAGCACGCAGACACAGAGAATCGCCACGTTGGTCGCGATCTCCAGACGCCCTTTCAAAGTACTGGTTTCCATACGGACTCCTTAGACCGCGCGCTGAGCGGGCGGCCAGGCTTACATTGGATTGTCCCTGGGATTCGGTACCGGACGCGCAGCATAGACCTTTCCGCTGAGTATGCAAAAACATTGCAAGGAATTCCGTGATATGGAAAACGGGAGAGATCGATTCTCACCCTGTTCTGTAATACGAAGATTCCAAAGGCAGGGATGAACGTTTTGCGGAAGCTCTGCGAATTATAAATTGGCGATGCTCGCCGAATCGTTTTCCGAATTCCGAACAGGGCGGAGGGGCGTTCCCTGATGAAGGCGTTGGGGTTGGAGTTGCCAGTGGATCGAGGATTGCCCGATTTCCGGTTTGCAGTGGCACTGGTGGTGCGTCTTCCCCGATCGAATCAAGAGGCAACTGTTTACGCTATCCAGCCGGGTCGATCGGGGGCTAAAATGTCTTCACCATGGACAGAAGAACCCTGCTGCAATCCATTCCCGCGGCGGCTTTGCTGGGCAAGCTGGCGGAGGCGGAAATGAAAGAACAGAAAGCCGATCCAGCTTCCACAGGTGTTTACGAGCTGCGCATCTATCACACCTACGAAGGCAAGCTGGACGACCTGCTGGCCCGCTTTCGCGATCACACCATGAAGTTGTTCGAGAAGCATGGAATCAAAAACGTCGCTTATTGGACGCCGACCGACGATCCGCTGAAGGGGAAGACGTTGGTGTACATACTGTCTCACCCTAGCCGGGAGGCGGCCAGCGCGAACTGGGACGCGTTTCGTAACGATCCCGAGTGGGTGGCGGTGCGGGACAAGTCCGAAGCCAACGGGAAAATTGTGGAGAAGGTCGATTCCACTTTCATGACGATGACGGAGTTCTCGCCAAAATTGGGATAGCGATGTTCTAGATTTCTTCCGTGGCCGCTACGTGCCCTGGGCCAAAGTCGTTTCCAACCACGGAGGCACAGAGAGCATATGCCGACGAATCTGGAAAAAATCCGCCTTTATCTCCAGGCGTTGGAGGAAGGCAAACTGAGTGAAGTCAGCGAGTTGTTCGCGCCGGAAGTACAGATGGAGCAATTGCCCAACCGAATTTATCCGCAGGGCCTGCGGGCTGGCCTGGCGGAGATGAAACTAGGCGCGGAAAAAGGCCGGAAGCTGCTTTCCAGTCAGACGTATCAGATCAAGAAAGCGGTTGTGAACGGCGATTCCGTCGCCGTCGAGGTCCTTTGGACTGGCAAGCTGGCCATGGCTTTCGGCAACCTGACCGCGGGAGCGGAGATGCGGGCCCACTCCGGCATGTTCTTTGAGTTCCAGGACGGCAAGATTGTCAGCCAGAGAAATTACGATTGCTTCGAGCCCTGGTAGCCGGCGCGCAACCCGCATCCATTAAAATTACAATTGGACATGAAGATCGGAGTTCTGGCCCTGCAGGGCGATTTCGAGGCTCACCGCCGCCGGCTTGAAGAACTGGGGGCAGAGGTCGTGCTGGTCAAGAAGCCGGAACAACTCGAGGGGATCGATGGGTTAGTCATCCCGGGCGGCGAGTCCAGCACCTTCCTGAAACTTCTGGGCGAATCCGGGTTGGAAGCGCTCCGGCGATTCGTCCATACCAAGCCAACGTTCGGGACCTGCGCGGGCGCCATCCTTCTGGCGAGCGAAGTGGAGAACCCCAAGCAGGCAGGACTGGGCGCTCTGGACATCCGCATACGCCGCAACGCCTACGGGCGGCAGATGGAAAGCTCCATCCGGGAAGGGAAGTTCGCGGACTCAGCGATTGAAATGGTGTTCATTCGCGCGCCGAAGATCGAGCGGGTGGGAAAGAGCGTGGAGGTGCTGGCCACGGAAGGCAACGATGCGGTGGTCGTGCGCCAGGGAAAAACCATGGCAGCTACATTTCATCCCGAACTTTCGCAAGATGCGCGAATCCATCGGGCCTTTTTGGATTTGGTGCGCAGCGGAGATAAATCCTGACGCGCGTGGCTGGTGCAACCCAAAAAACAAAGACGGCGGCATTAGGGAGGCAGTTACGAGACTCTTCTTTCGCCCCTGCGGGGCTGACTCATTTGCCACGTCTACCCAGGGCTTGCGCCCTGGGCTGTAATCTTTCGCCGCTTCGCGGCTACGACTCGTGCGATTCACTCCACGTGCAAGAGTGAACTTCGAGTTTGGTAACAGCCTCCTAGGCCGCCCCTCGATTCTCATGCGGCTACTGCAAAGTGATGGTGGCGCTCAGGGGCAGGCTCTGCGACGAGCCCCCCGCCATGAAAGTGAATTCTCCGCGCGGTTTCTGCCATGCATGCCGCTCCGGGTTGAACACGGAGAGAAATAACGGCTCGACCTCCACCGTCACCTCTTTACTCTCTCCCGGATTCAACTTCACCCGGCTCCAGCCCACCAGCCGCTTGGGAGGTTCCCCGGTACTGACCGGCAACGCAGCATAAACCTCGGCAATCTCGGTCCCAGCGCGGCCGCCGGTGTTCTTCACCGTGAACCTGACGCTGACACGATCTCCCGGAATTGCCTTCAGATTCGAATAAGCATAGGTGGTGTAGGAGAGGCCGTAGCCGAAGGGGAACAACACAGGTTTCTTTTCCGCGTCGTACCACTTGTAGCCGACTTTCAATCCCTCGTCGTAGGTAGTCTGGAACGCCGGGTGGCCTTCGAGATTTTTCTTCCAATCGTCCGGATCTCCGGGCGGCGGATAGGTCCCGGGCGGCGGCTGCACGATGGTCAGGTGCGGCAGGTCGGCTTCGCCTTTGGGGAAAGTAATGGGCAACTTGCCGCTTGGATTCACGTCTCCGAACAGGATGTTGGCCAAGGCATCCGAACCGCTGCTGCCGGCGAACCAGGCTTCCACCACCGCATTCACCTTGTCCACCCAGGGCATGGTGATGGGATTGCCGGTTTCAAGGACGACAATGGTGCGTGAATTGGCGGCGGCCACTTTGGCGATCAAATCATCCTGGTTGCCGGGCAGCGCCATGTTGATGGAGTCTTGACCCTCCGATTCCCAGCGGGACACGAAAACAAGCGCGACATCGGCGGCTTTGGCTGTGTCTGCCGCCGAATCCAGATCGGTCCCCGCGTTGTAAGTGAGTTTCGCGTTGGGGACTTTTGCCTGGACAGATTTCATGGGCGAAGTTGGGAACCATACCGGATGTCCCCACCTGGTTTCGCGTTTTCCCGGCGGCATGATGGCATTGCCGCCCGGAGGGTCCACCTGCGCGGAACCGCCGCCCGAGAGCATGCCCACATCCGCGTGGGCGCCGATCAGGGCAATGGTCTTGATGGTGGCGGGACTCAGGGGCAATTGCTTTTTATCGTTCTTCAGCAAGACGATGCTGTTTTCTTCGATGTGCCTGGCGGTCTCTAGTCCGCGGACGACATCTACGACCGCCTTCTGGGGGGGATCGTCGATGACTCCGGTGGCAAACATCGAGCGCACGATCAGGCGCACATGTTCGTCCACTTCCGCCATGGGCACCTGCCCCGCTTCCACGGCTTTCTTCAGGGCATCGCCGTAGAAGTACTCGTTCGGCTGCTCGTGGTCCAGTCCGGCCGACGAGGCTTTGGCGATGCTATGAGCGCCTCCCCAGTCCGATAAAACAAAGCCGGGGAACTTCCATTCTTTCTTCAACACGTCAGTGAGCAGATATTTGTTTTGGCAGGAATAGTCGCCGTTCACCCGGTTGTAAGCGCACATCACGGCGGCGGGGTTGCCGTCGCGTATGCCGATTTCGAAGGCCAGCAGGTCGGTCTCACGCATGGACCGCTCGTCGATGTTTACGTTGACGGCATTGCGCCCGCTTTCCTGGTCATTCAATGCGTAGTGTTTGATGTCGCCAATCATGTGCTGGTCTTGCGTGCCCTTAATAATCTGCCCGACCAGCTTGCCGGCGAGGATGGGGTCTTCCCCCAGGTATTCGAAGTTGCGTCCGTTGCGCGGCTCCCGCGTGAGGTCGACACCACCGCCAAGCGACATGTTGAAGCCCTGGTCGCGCAGTTCCCGCCCGATCAAAGCGCCATAATCATAGGCGGCGTCCAGGTCCCAACTGGCGGCCGCTCCCAGGTTGCAGGGAAGCGCGGTGGAGTAGCGTCCGTTTTTCCCGCTGGAGCGGATCCCGTAGGCTGCGTCCGACATCTGGATGCCGGGAATGCCCAGCCGGGGGATTCCAACCACATAGCCCGCACCGCCATTCGACCCACTCGAGAGCGGACTCATCGGCCCCAGGCCCTCATGCCCGGTCCCGTGCAGCAGGGTGATTTTTTCGTCCAACGTCATTTCCTTGACCACCAGAGATGCGCGTTCATCGGGCGACAGGCTGGAATTCATCCACGGGTGGGCTTGAGCGGAAAGGGAAGAAACAGTAAGGGCGCTGTAGAAAATGCTAACTATCAAATATCGATGGGGACGGGACATGGACCTTCCTCAGGTGGTATGACCGCGCAAAACGTCTTATCTTACTAGCTTTGTTGGGGTCCGTGTTAACTGGCAGGAAAAATTGGTCGTGACCCGGTTTGGTTTTCGTTGCGGTCTTTACGGTTGGCTTTGGTTTTTGGGGTAGATCAAATGCTTGACCGCAAAGAGCGCAAAGAAAACGAATCGAGCCGCAACCGGGGAATTGAATCTTTTAAAAAATTGTGTTGACAAGAACAATATGTAACCGTATAGTTACGAATATGCGTCACCGTACGGTTACATATTCCAGCGAGGCCGCCTTCCATGCCTTGGCCGATCCGACCCGGAGGAAGGTGCTGGATCTGCTTAGGCAGGGACAGCAGCCGGCGGGACAAATTGCCCGGGCATTTCCCATTTCGCGTCCGGCGATTTCCAAGCATTTGCGGCTGCTGCGGCGGGCCCATCTGGTGAGTGAGCATCGGGAGGGAAGGAACCGGTTTTACCAACTGAACCCGGAGCCACTCAAGGCGGTGGATTCCTGGCTGGAACAGTACAGGGTTTTCTGGCAGACCAGCCTGACAAGCTTAAAGTCGTTTGTGGAGGCGGAATATGCCAGGGAAATGGCGGAGTTAGGGAAGAAGAAACCATAAACATCCTGCGGAGACCAGAACGAATCTTCCGGCAAGGGTTTTGGTTGGGACCGGATTGGCGGGAATTCGGTTGTCGGATATCGGTTCCCGGTTCTCGGTTGCAAAATTCGCCGTATGGGCAATAGAGAGGAACTCGAATATGAAATCCATTCGCATGACACTGGCGGTTCTTTTAGCATTGACGGCTTCGGCATTTGCCGCGCCCAATGCGCAACAATCATTCGATCAGCTCAAAAACCTGGCTGGAAACTGGGAAGGGAAGGCCTCCGATGGAAGAAGCGTAGACGTCTCCTTCCGGGTTATGGCCAACGGATCTTCTCTGGTCAGCGAAATCAGCGGGCCTGGCGACAACATGGTATCGGTCATCCATCTGGACAAGGAGCGTTTGTTGCTGACCCACTATTGCGGCGCCGGCAATCAGCCGCGCATGAGCGCCACCGCCTCCCCCGATGGAAAAACCATAACTTTTGATTTCGTCGACGGGACCAATATCCTGCCCACACAGGTAGGACACATGCAGCGACTGGTGGTCACGATCACGGACGCAGACCATCACAGCGAGCGATGGATCCTGAAAACCAACGATGGAAAAGAAATGACGGAGAACTTCGAATTGCAGCGCAAGAATTAACCCGGAGAAACCATGGCGAAGACGCTCGTTACCCCAGACCACGACGCGCTGCTCACCGAGATCCACATCTCGGGTCCCCCGGAGCGGGTGTTCCAGGCGATCTCGGACCCCAACCAACAAAGGATTTGGTGGGACAACACAGAATGCCAACTGGAAACATTGGAGATGGATGCGCGTCGTGGCGGGAAATGGCGAATGACTACCAGGCATGAGCCGCCGACCAACAATGGCGTGAGCCAGTTCGATTGCATCGGGGAGATCATCGAATTCGATCCGCCGCGGGTGCTGGCTTATACCTGGATGGCAACCTGGCATGAAGACAAGTCACGCCGTACCGTGGTGCGGTGGGAATTGGAGGCGAAGGCCGGCGGGACTCTGGTCAAAGTGACCCACAGTGGGCTCATACAGGAGGAGGTTGCGCGCAAGGATTATCAGGGCGGATGGCCGGGTGTGGTGGAGCAATTGAAGGCGTTTGTGGAGAAATAAGGAGACTCTATGGCTACAGCCGTTATTACACCGGACAAGGATGCCGTACACGTAGAAGTATTCATCGCCGCGCCCCCGGAGCGAGTGTTTCAGGCGCTTACGGACCCCACGCAAACCTCGCAGTGGTGGGGGCAAAAAAGCATGTATCGGGTCACGGACGCAGCTTCGGATACGCGCCCCGGTGGCAAGTGGTACAGCGAAGGAGTCGGGGTCGACGGCACCAAATTTCGCGTGGATGGCGAATACCTTGAAGTCGACCCGCCGCGTTTGCTGGTGCACACCTGGAACCCCAGTTATGCGACACCACCCAAAACCACGGTGGTGCGGTGGAAGCTGGAGGCGCGCGGTGTCCACGGATTGCAGCAGGGCGGCCCGCATAAAATGGGCACCGGAACCGCATTGACCATCGAGCACTCAGGATTTGCCGGAGACGAAAAAGACGCATCGGATCACGGCCATGGTTGGAAGCGCGTGCTGGGCTGGCTGCAGGGGTTTATCGAGAAGGGAGAGACGATCGATAGCCGCCCATAGAGTAGGCGGTCCTACAATCGTTGGTTAAGTTCGTTTTTTATAACTTAAGACTGGTTAACGGAGAGTTATGCACAGATTGTGACTATTTGGTTTTGCCAAACGCAATCCATCCTAGGAGCAAAGACTTGCCCGGAGTTTTACGACGAAGCTTTGCAAGGGATGTTCGGTTAGCGTAAAAAACGATCCACGAAATGGCGATTCATCATTTGTTCATTTGACCTGGCAGGAAGATCGAGCTAATTTCACGCGCATGAGTGCACTGCCGAGCGCCAGCTCGGCGCGCCGGGACCGGTCAGAAGTAAAGCACTCTTCCTGGACTTAACCCCTAGCGACGTTTAATTGTTGGGAGGAGTTATGAAAGTTTCACGCTACATTGTTCGAGCAAAAATCTGTCTTGCCTTAGTTGCAATAACAGTTTTGTTGACAGCGACCACAAAAGCTGAAACCGTCAACATCACGATAAACGAATCGGTCTTATTACCTGGGGGAGTAACACAAACTATAAACGGTACGGGTACCTTTGACACAGACACCGGACTAAATAGCGCGGACATAGAGTCCGGTCAGACTCCGCTATGCCAGTTATGTTTAATCATGCCAGCTTGGTGGGTACTAGATCACTTATGCGCAGGCAATCCGAATCCACCGTCTCAGCTCCCGTCATTACGCGATATGTCGAACAATAATATCGCCGTGACTTTTTTTGCAAACATGGGTAAGGCCGTCGGAACTGTAGCATATAACATTACCTATAAAAACGATGTTGCGACTGTTTTGGCGGACTTTTCCCATCTTGATTTGTCTCAGGTGCCAACTTTTGTTTCACCCACAACCGCGACGAGCACAGAGTTTGTTCGTAGCAGTGCACCGGGCCTGGGCGGTTCGTCCTATACCTTCAACAGACACCATACCGCAACGCTTTCTTACGCGCTGTTGGGGGATCCTGCGGCGGCGATAACTTCTCGGACCGTGGACACAACCGATACGGCGACGCAAACTGGACCCATGAGCTTCTCGTTGTCGGGACAAGCGATTGTTTCTCCAGTCACAACCACCGGCACTCCCACGTTGCCGGAGTGGAGCGCCATATTGATGGGGTTGGCGCTGGTCCTTCTCGCGACCTTTCGGATACGCCGATCGAATGTCCTAAGAACGGCATAACTGAGCATGGGGTACTCGATATGAAGAAGTACGCTCCCGCTTCCCCGCTCAAGGCAAAGGGCAGTCTACATTGGATTGTTTACATTGCGCTGTTTCTGGCGATCTTTGGCGCCTTGGACTACGGTTATTACCTCACTAGGGGCACCGTCGTTGAATATCTATTGATTGACAGGTTAACGGCGCGCCCCGCAGCCGTCATCATTAACACTTTAGTACCTGCAGCTGCCATGTCAGCAAGCGGAAACACTCTGCTGTCGCCGTTTGGGCAGATCAATATCCTGCAGGGATGCGAAGGCACGGAAGGAATGTTCTTGTTGATTGCCGCTGTCTTGCCGTATCCGGCGCGTTGGCGGTGGAAACTAGTCGGGGCCACGGGCGGAGTGCTGTTGATGTATCTGTTGAATCAGCTGCGCATGTTCACGCTCGTGGTCTCACTGCGTTGGCATCAAGGGTGGTTTGCATCTCTCCATGGACTCATCGCTCCAACATTTATCGTGGTGGCAGGGTCATTGTTCTTTTTCGCGTGGGCGAACGTTTCGGCTTCGCGTGTCCGCCCGTAAGGTTGCGCTGTCCGGTTTGTGGGCGTTCACCGTGTATACAGTGCTCACGGTTTGCGCGCTCGCCTTGGTAGACGCCTACGGTGAGGCGGTGTTACCGCTTTACCGCTGGGAGGTCGGCTGGGTCGCGCCACAGTATCAACTGCGGGATCTCAATGTGGACCGCGCAAGCGCGGAACCGACCTTCAAGGTTACGGCGCGGAACAATGACTATCTTTACGTTGACGGCAAAGTGTTTTCTCCTGGCAGCTGCATCTTTCGGGGTGCGGTAGGGTTCGAGCCCGGGCTTCAACATGTGGTTCTTGTGCTACTGGTACCGCTAGCCTGGCCCGGGCTCACATGGAAACGTCGTGTTGCAGCCCTCGCTTGTGCCATTCCAGTCCTAGGCGTACTTGAATTCGTGGATATACCATTGGCGATAGTCGGTGGCCTCGATCTCACAAACGCCACATACAACCATACGCCGGATTCGTTGGCCATGGTCTGGTCACAGATATTGGACACTGGAGGGCGGTTAGCACTTGGATTGGCCGGTGGGTTAGTAGCCTGTGGACTTCCATCTGCTAAGGCCCTTAGATGCAAGGGGCATTAATAACCTGGCTGCTCCGACATTGCCCCCAACCCACTCTATGTGTTAAAAGCCAATCATGCGCAAATGGATGCGCGAGCGCCTAAAGCGCCGCAAGAAACCGGCGGAACAAGCCCCGGCCGAGCCGACGCCGAGTCCTTTACAACCAGCATATTTCGATGCCCAAACCGACACTTCCGCGGCGGAGGAACCGTCCGCGGCCGGGGCGGCCAGGGAACCGGAAGCCGAGGAAGCAAGCGCACCGCAGGCAGCGGAAGGTGGAGAGCCAATCAGCGCTACGCGCCCACAGCCGGAAGCTGGCCCCAATCGAGGAAATTCCCAGGGTGGACGCCGGCGCCGCAGGGGAGGGCGAGGACGCGGACGAGGCGCGCAGGGACCTCCGCGAGAAACCACGCCAGCGGCAGCGGCTGAGCCGGCCGCTCCGGTTAAGCCAGCCGCGCCGCGCGCTCCCAACGGCGCAGTGGTGCTGGCCATCGGCCTGCCCGGATCCGGGAAGAGTTCGTGGTTCAAGCGCAATAAGATAACCCCGCTATCCACGGACATGTTGCGGGCACTTCTGTTCGACGATGTTACCGAGCAACGCTTTCAGGATTTAGTTTTCTCCAACCTGCGCTCCATGCTCAAGGCACGCCTCCTTGCCCGCCGTCCCCTGAATTACGTGGACGCGACCAACCTCTCACCCCAGGAGCGGCATAGCTGGATCAAGCTGGCCAAGGATTTTGGCTACGAAGTCCAGGCGGTTTACTTTGACGTTCCGGTAGAAGTCTGCCTGGAGCGCAATCAAAAACGCGAGCGAAAAGTGGAAGAAGAGGTCATGCGACGGATGGCGGCCAAGCTCAAGCCTCCGACATTCGACGAGGGGTTCACCAAAATTACAGTGGTGAAGGTAAAGAAGAAAGAGAACCAGCCCGCCGAAGCGCTCGATCCGGACGCGTAGGGAATCCTCAAGGTCCGCGCCGGTTAGGACGACTTGCCGGAATGACCAAGGGACTTGTTCAAACTGATCCGCCAACTAAAAACGCCGCCCAAGCGGGCGGCGTTCGGTTTTATGGAGAAGAAATTAGCGACGGCCTCCGCGGCCTCCGCCACCATTGGAGCGGGAGGAATTCCCGCCAGAACGCGACGAAGGAGCGCCGCTACTGCGATACGAAGGACCCTGGCCAGAGCGCCCGGAATTACCGCTCATGGAAGGTGAGCTGTAGCGCGGGGAACTGGGATAAGAGCGTTGCGCCGAACCATACGAGCCATAGGACCTAGGGGACTGGCTATAGCTGCCCCGGTCGGAATATGACCCATACGATCTGGGGCTTTGGTTGTAGCTGCGCTCCGGGGCCGAGTATCCCCGAGAACTTTGCGAACTGCGATAGTCATAACTTTGATTGCCGGCTTGCCGTACCGGGCCGGTGGGGCGGGGTACGTTGTACGATCTTCCGCCGTTCTCGGGTTGCCGGAAGCTGCGAGGCGGGTCTGAGCGTGGTTGCTGCCCGCGACCATTGTCGTTATTGGCGGGCGGCGTCACGCTGCGGTCGCTCGCCGGTGGGCGAGTTACCGGAGCACTCCGCTCCATACCTCCCGAGCGCGGGGCTTCCATCGGAGTTTCGTTCCGGTGCGGCGCATTCATCCGCTCATTGTTGGCTGGCGGACGGGGGACATTGTTTGTTTCCACCGGCCGCGAAAAATTGCCGCGGTCTGCGGGGCCCTGGCGTCCATTCATATTCCCGCCAGAACTTGGATTGCTGGGACTCATCGAACGCATACTGCGCTCCGCCCCAGAGTGGAGAGTGGCATCCGGCGGACGAGGTACATTCGCGGCGCCCGCGGGCCGTGAGAAACCACCGCGATCCGCGGTGCCTTCAGGGCGAGTATTCGTGATCTCCCCGGAACGTCCACCAGTCTGCTCCGGCATGCGCGCGTTGCGTTCCGCTCCAGAATGCAGCGTAGCATCCGGCGGTCTGGGAACATTCCGCATGGGAGTGTTGCCGCCGAAGGCGGGACGATTCGAAGTCTGCGCATCGTTCCCAGGCATTCTGCCGCCTTCTCCACGCCCAGCTTCCGGACGATTGCCGTTGAACGCGCCATTGCGCCCACCACTGTCCACCGGGCCACGTCCGCTCGACATCACCGGACGGGCAAACACGCGCTGCGGTGGAAGAGCGGTTGGCCGGCCAGCGTTGACGCCCAGCATGGTGTTGCGCGTGGGCGTAAGACCGATCTCACGATCATGCGGCGCGCGGGCAAAGTCGTTCTGCGATACATGCAGCATGTTGCTGTACACCGGACGCGCGTTCAGCATGGTGTGCTCGGGGACCGCGGTGCCGCCGCGCCGCAAGTTGGCGAAGTGCTCCGGCGTGCCGCGGTGGTCGTAGTAAACGTTAGTGACGTTGGTGATGTTGGTAATCCGCGTGTTCGAAATATTCACCTCGCGGAAATAACCGCGGCTGCCGTGATACCAGGGCACGAACGGCTCACCGAATCCCAGCGGGCACCAGCCATAGGCAGGGCCGCCGCCGAATCCAACGCTGACTCCCCAGCCGTGTCCGCCAAACCAGGTCACCAGCGCGGGAGCGTACACCGGACGCGCATACAGCGGTCCGGGGGCCCATCCCCAATATCCGCCGTAAGAAACCCAGCGTCCGTAGTGGAAGGGGGCAAATCCCCAGGGAGCGTCATCCACCCAGGTCCATCCCCAGGGGCTGATCCAGACCCAGTGTCCGTAGCGATAAGGCGCCCAGCCCACTGCCACGTGAGAAGGGACCCAAATGGCGCCATACTCTGGCACCGTTCTCCAGTATCCGTAGTCGTCCAAATCTTCGTACCCGATCACGTCAGGAGAAACGTAACGGGCGGATTCATAGTGGTCTTCGCGCTTATCCCGCACGATTCCCCAATCGTCAAAGCCATCCAGCTCAGGGGCGGGAGAGAACGTGTGGGCCAGGGAAGTGCCATCGCTAAAGGTTGCGCGCTCGTGAGCTTCCACGCGCACGGCCGGGCCTTCTCCAGTGGCATCGCCTTTACCCTTCCATACGGTGACGGAACTGGTGTCGCCTTCGGGCTGGACTTCAAAACGGTAGTCTCCGGATTTCTGTACGGTGAACGCCATGTTGGGGGTATCGATTTCGTAGAGCTCGCCGTCGTAGAGCTTGCGAAGATGGAGACTCAGAGTGCCTTGATGGAGTTGGAGCTGAATGGTGCGGTCCTGCAGATTCGAGATGGTCACACTGGTTTCGCTGTTCATGCGGAAAATGCCAGTGCCCACACTGAGCTCGGCGCGGGAATTTTTGTCCGTCCAGATATTGTCGGAGGTGGTTAGCGGGCGGTTCAGGGCAGCTTCCACCCAATCTTGAGTTCCCTGCGGTTGTACGGAGACCGAGCCGGAGGTGTATTGCAAACGCGCGACCCGGCCGGGAGGGTCGTCCTCTGCCCATAGCACAGTCGCACCAAGCCACAGCATCAAGAGCGCTGCCCACATTGCACGCGTTTTCATGGCCTGTTCTCCTTAAAGAGACCTTTAAAGTCTCTCAGGGCGCTCGCGTCGAGGGAAGGCGCGGGAGACCCGACACTTCTTGGTCCAAGGACATGAACCCCGGTCATGGGCGGAAGTTTCGCGGATAAAGTGGCTTGTTTTGATGGAGTTACAAAGTTCTCCCGAGATATGTCTTTGGCCTTCAGCAAGAAAGCGAAGGACCGTTGCGCTTTAAGGCGTGGAGCTGGCGGTTAGTTGCCTGGGGATTGCGACGGGGCGGGCCGCAAACGGACGAAAAGCGCCGCGGCGCCGCCTACTCCGATGGTAAAGGCCACGACCACTAAGCCTAGCTTGAACCCAAGTTTCCCTAACACCTTGGGGCCAAAAAATCCGCCGAGGTTCCCCACGGAATTGATGAACGCGATTCCGGTTGCAGCCGCCGTCCCGCGCAGCATGGAAGTTGGCATGGACCAGAACGGCCCGAGCATGGACCATTGAGAAGCTGCCGCTAAGGTCATGATCAAGAGCATGGGCAGCAGCGAGGTGGAATAAGCAGCCGCCAGCAAGCAGCAGGCAGCCACGAGTCCCGAGAGTCCGGTGTGCAATTTGCGTTCGCCGGTGCGATCGGAGTTGAATCCCATCAAAACCATGGCGATGGTGGCGGCGATGTAAGGAATGGCGGTCAGCAATCCGATCTGGAAAGTGCCGACGGTGGAAATACTCCGAATCATTTTGGGCAGAAACAGGCTCATCCCATAGGAGCAGGTATTCAAGCCAAAATAAGTAATGGCCAGCAGCCATATATTCAGGTTGGTAAAGACGGAAAGCGGGCTTACGGGTGCTTCCGACGGAGTGATCTGGCGTTCTTGCGCAAGCGTCCCCACCAGCCAGGAACGTTGCTCGTCCGAAAGCCAGGCGGCGATTTCCGGGCTGTCGGTGAGGTAGGCCAGGACCACTCCACCCATGACCACTGCCGGAATACCCTCCATGAGAAACATCCATTGCCATCCGGCCAGGCCGCGGGGATCGTTGATTTTCAGCAATGCGCCGGAGATGGGCCCACCCACCACAGCCGAGAGGGTGGCGGCGGTCATGAACCAAGCGACGGTGCGGGCGCGCGAATCAGCCGGAAACCAATTTTTGAGATAGAAAATTACACCAGGGTAAAAGCCCGCTTCCGCCAACCCCAGTAAGAAGCGCATGCCATAAAAGCCCCAGGGAGTGCGGATGAACATCATGCAGGAGGAGATCACGCCCCAGGCGATCATCAGGATGGAGATCCAGCGTTTGGCACCGAGGCGTTGCAGGACCAGGTTACTTGGGACCTGGAAAAAGAAATATCCGAGGAAGAAAGCCCCGGCGCCGTTGCCGTAGATGTCGTTATTGAACCCCAACTGGTCCTGCATCTGGAGGGCGGCGAAACCGACGTTGATGCGGTCCAGATAGGCAATGATGTAAAGAAGAAATAGAAAGGGGACCAACCGCCAGGTGATTTTGGAAACCACTTGCTTGCCGAGAGACGGCGACACAGCGGTGGGGGATACGGCCCTGGTAGTCATCGCGGACGAGGCATTCTACCTGACTACGCTGCAAATAGTTGGCAATAAAATCGGATCAGGCAAGTCCCAGTTGGCGGCGAATTTCGGAGACTATTGCGGAAGGACCGGCTGCGATATCGACAACCACGGCATCGTTGGGCTCTTCCAGCGCGGCAAATTGGCTGGCGACCAGATCGCCAGTCGCATAGTGGCCCTGACGCTGCTGGAGGCGCTGGAGAATCAGCTCCGCCGTGCCTCGCAAATAGACGAATTTTACGGTCGCTCCCTGGCGCAGCAATTTCCGGTAGCGGTGTTTCAAAGCGGAGCAGGCGAGCACAGCATTTTCCCCCGCTTTTTCCCATTGCAGCATTGCGTCGTGGATGGCCCGCAGCCAAGGTCCGCGATCGGCATCCGTGAGGGCGATGCCGCGCGACATCTTGTCTTTGTTGGCTGGGGAATGGAAATCATCGGCGTCCGCGTACTTCCAGCCAAGTTGCCGCGCGAGCAGGGTCCCGATGGTGGTCTTGCCCGCACCGGTCACCCCCATGACCAAAATAATCATGCCGGGCCAGTATATCCAGCTCATGCTTCCAAGGAAGACAGCGGCGCGTAAGGGATGAGGTTACTCAAACCGCATCCCTATCGGTCCGCGGTTGGAATTGACCATTGCCCGCGCTGCCCATAAAATCAAGAAAGCGGATCGTGTGGTCCTCACCGAGACTGCCCTCTCGTTCAACGGCTAGGACACCTGCCTCTGGAGCAGGTTATCGGGGTTCGAATCCCTGGGGGGCAGCCAATTCCTCGCAACGGCAACCAGTTTGGGGTGGGACAGAAACCATCAATGAAAATCTGCGTGCTGGGCCTAGATTGCGCCGCGCCGGAGATCGTTTTCGGGGACGAGCGTCTGCGCAACTTGCGCGGCTTGATGCAGCAGGGCGCCTGGGGACGGCTGGAGAGCGTAATTCCTCCCATCACGGTCCCGGCCTGGATGTGTCTGGCCACAAGCCAGGACCCGGGTTCGCTCGGCGTCTACGGATTTCGCAACCGGGTGAGCCATTCCTACAGCGGCCTGGGAGTGGCTGACTCCAACAGCATTCAGACCCCCGCGATTTGGGATTATCTGGCGCGGGAAGGGAAGCGTTCGATTCTGGTGGGCGTGCCTCCGGGTTTCCCGCCTCGCAAAATCAACGGGATCAGCGTCGGGTGTTTTTTAACGCCTGATTCGGCGGCCGATGAATTCACTTATCCGTCCGAAATCAAGAAAGAGATCACCGGCCTGGTCGGCCACTACCCCACCGACGTCCCCGGTTTCCGCACCGGCGATAAAGCCTGGCTCCGAGAAAAGATTTTCGAAATGAGCCGTAAGCACTGGAAAGTGGTCCGCCATCTGATGACGCAAAAAGAATGGGACTACGTTCATTATGTGGACATTGGGTTGGACCGGGTGCATCACGGATTCTGGGATTGTTATGACAAACAGCACATCCATTATCGTCAGGGCAATGCGTACGAAAGCGTGATTCCCGAATACTATGCATGGCTTGACCAGCAAATTGGAGAAACCGTCGATCTGCTGGACAAAGACACTGTTCTGCTGGTGGTCTCCGATCATGGAGCGCAGCGCCTGGATGGCGGTTTCGCGGTCAATGAGTGGCTGATCCGCGAGGGGCTGCTGGTGTTGAACGAGCCGATGCCACTACAGGTAACCCCGTTTGCCAAGCTGAAGGTCAATTGGGCGAAGACCAAAGTATGGAGCGAAGGCGGATACTATGCGCGGGTCTTCTTTAATGTGGAAGACCGCGAGCCTCGCGGCACCATTCCAGCGGCGCAGTACGAATCCTTCCGCGATGAAATGAAGCGGCGCTTCGAAGCGCTCGAGGATGACAGAGGGCGTCCGCTGAATTCGCTAGTGTATAAACCACAGGAAATTTACCGGCAGGTGCGCAATGTCGCGCCCGATCTGATCGTCCACTTCGGGCGCTTGTATTGGCGCTCCATTGGCAGCGTAGGCCACGGACGCCTGCACCTGGAAGAAAACGACACCGGCCCCGACGCCTGCAACCACGCCCAGTTCGGCATGTTCATCCTGCGCGCCCCGAATAGCCCGCTGCGGGGGGAACTCCAAGGAGCGCGACTACTGGACATGGCGCCTACTTTAATGGATTTGGCGGGGTATAAAATCCCAGATCAGATGCAAGGCCGTTCGTTGCCGGCTTCTAAGGTATGAATTTTGTCATTGCGACGGGTCGCGAAGCGATAAGGAGGAATCCGCTGGCTGCGGACGGCATTGGTGAGGATGTCGAGGACAGCGGATTCCTCTTCTTCGCTCCGCTCATCGTCGGAATGAACAAAAGAGAAGCTGCTTATCGTCTTGCTACTGTCCAGGGTTTCCCATCGAAATACCCCGGCAATTTCAATCCAAATAACTGAAGCATGGTCGGAGCTACATCCACAATCGCCGGCTTCTCCACATCGATCTTGCGATTGCTGAACAACACTCCGGGAACCAGCCGGGGGTCCACACAATGGTCTCCGCTCCAGGCTTTCGTGTTGTCTTCAAAGACCGCGCCTGTGACCTTTCCCATCACCGAATCCCACGAAGCCCGAAACCCGGAGCCATAGCCCACAAGCAAATCCGGAGCGTTGTCTACGTAGGGCCCGGCATACACGCCGTCGCAATCGAACATTCCGGTAATCGAAACTTTGCCCGACGCCGGATCTACCAATCCATCCAATTTACCGCGCAGCTCCTGTTTCAGAGCGTCCGCCTCAGCGCCCGGGAGCACAATTCCTTCCCGCTCCCGCCCCTTCAAGTTCAAATAGATTCCGTTCAATCCCATGGTGTAAGCGCGGGTCCGGGACCAGTCCACATCCTCAAACCAATCGCCGCTTTCCGTCTTTCCATCCTTCAAAGTCAAATATCCATTCCGATGCAGCCATGCATTGACATTTACGCAACGCGCGAAGGACTTGAACCCATGGTCGGAGATCACCAGCAGCAAAGTTTGGTCATCGATTTTGTTCACTACACGGCCGATCAAATCGTCCATACGCGCATACAAATCCTGGATCACCTGCGGCCGCTCTGAAGCTCCTTTTGCCGCCGGATGCCCATCCTCGAGATAACGCCAGAACATGTGCTGCACGCGGTCGGTGGTATCGAACACACAGGCGCACAGTCCCTGCGGAGTTTTTTCCAGGGCATCAAAGAACATGCGCTCCCGGTCCTCATGATTGCCGTAGCACTGCACTAAAAACGCCTGGTCGTCGAGCACCTCTTCGTTCAGCGCCCAGGTGTCTTCCGCCAGGCCCAAAGTTGCGTAGGGCCCAAAGAGCTTGGCCAGATAAATCGAGTAGGTGACAGGATGAGAGATGGGCAAGTCCGGCCGCGCAGGGTCAATGTTGACTGGAGTCACATAGACTTCCACCTCAGGCGATAGCTCTTTCAGGTAGAACCGGCAGATGCCCCGCGCGCTGAATCCCAAAGCTGACTTGAATTTCACCCGCACCCATTCGGAGTATTCTCCCACCTTGAGCGTAAAGTTCTGCGAATCGAGCCGAATTTGCGCCTGTTGGCGATCGCCACTGGGCTGTAGCGTGAAGTGCACGCGCAGATCCTTTCCCGCCTCCAGTGGATCTTCAGGACCGGGAACATAAGAGTGGAACCGGCCCCCGGCCTGCTCAAACGCAATTCGCACCCCGCCTTCCCGGAACCGGCCATTGGCAATACGAGTGGTACAAAAGCAAAACGTTCCCTGGCTGCCCTTCAAATCCGGCACGCACATCCCGGAAAGCAGGACGCCGGGAAATTTCTCGGGAGGAAATGTCACCGGCACCCGCACGATCGAACAGAACACCCCGGCTTCGCCCAAGCGGCGCCAAAACGGCGTCCCGCGCCGCATTCCCTGGATCTCGGATTTTCCCAGTGGGATTGAGTACTTGCCAATTTTAAGGCGGCGCTTCGGCCCACGAATCTGCGCCGAGGAAAGGAAGGGCAGATAGTTGCTGGTATCGCGCGCCAGGAAATCGTAGATGTTATGTTTGCCGGGATTGACTCCGGTCTGAAAGGTTGACCACGCCACCGGAGAGATCGCCGGAAAAGTCGTGCGCAGAGGGCGAAACGTTCCGCTTTCGCGCATGCCGGCAAAATGCGGCATTCGACCTTCATCCATGAAGCGGCTGGCTAATTCGGGATCCATGCCATCAAAACCCACGATCACCACGCGCTTATAGTGCGCTTTCCCGTAGGCTTTGCGTCTGCGGGCCCAGCGGAGGACCTGGCGAATCGGCCAGGTCAGCAAGGCGTAAATGGAATAGAAGAATGCGACAAACAGGGTCCAGAACGAAGACAAGACCGCGAAACCCGCTCCGGGCCCAGCATAGGCGTGGGCGGTTGCCGGAACGCTAAGCAGAACCAGTAAGAGCAGACCGGGGAGCACGCGGCCAGCATGCGGCTTCATATCTGAATCCTCAGCACGGACTTAAAAACAAAACCTGCCGCCAGCGACAGGATGAAAAACAAAACCAGCCAGTTCCACTGGATTCCAAGCAATTCAATATTTCGCGCGGAGTAAGAAACTGAAACCGCCTGGATGGTCCCGCCGTCCGGCAAAGCGGGCTCCGCCGATGACAACATGCGGGCCCAGAAGTTTCCCTGCAGGCGGACGGGGGAAATTTTTTCCAGGCCGGACGAAACCATCACCAGTTTGCTTGCGTTCTCGCCACCGGCAACTACGTCCACGGCAAAGCGTCCAGCGTGCCTGGCTTCCAGCCGCCAGGCCACCGATTTCTCATAGGGAATGTGCACCGGGGGCGCCGAGCTGACTAAACCATCCGGCAAATGCAATTCAACCCGATCGAGAACTTCAGGATTGCTGACCTGGGCTTCCAGCAAGAAGGATTGCGCCGGTTGCAGCGGCATCCATCCCAGATAGCGGTCCATTTGAATCAGGAGAAGCGTCATGGGCACGATGGCGATCAGGAAAGGAGTAAACGCAAGCCGAAGATAGCGGCCCGTGCCGCGAAGGATCTTTCCGTAAGCGCCGAGCACGACCGGCAACTGGTCTTGAAATAAACGAACGGCGAGCAAGTGTGCTTTCAACGCATCCTTGGCGCGGCCAATCGCCTTTTGGTCCGAAGTGTAGCGAAACACCAGCACCATCAGTAGGCCGACTACAACGGAAGTCCCCAACACGATCCACAATGCGCTGTCGGCAGCGTTGAAAAGAAGAACGCCCGGCCTGGGAAAAGTAATCAAGTGGGGCCCATGGTCATTCGATATAACCCAAACCCTGGAGATGTTTGGTCACTTTTTCCTTGGAGGCGGCGTCCCCACCTTGCTCGGGAGGCATCAGCCGCTTGATTTCTTTCTCGATGGTGTGCAACACGAATTCATCGACCGATGCGTAGCCCGATGCTTCCGCGCACTGCTCGGCTTTTTGCAACAACTCGCCTTCCAGTTTTATTTTGTGAGACATAAGTTCCTTCACTGAGTCCCGATTCGGAGAACTGATTTCTTGACCCAACCAATTCACGGCAGGCGGTTGAAATCACAGTTGCCAGTTGCCGGTTCTCTGTTCTCAGTTTCGCTTAAAGACCGAATGTCCCATCATACCTTTGGGTTGAGCAATCCCAAACAGGGCGAAGATTGTCGGGGCGATGTCGGTGAGCGCGGGGCTGGCCGCATCTATCGGGCGGTTGCTCAACAAAACTCCTGGCACCAGGGTGTAATCCATGCAGTGGTCTCCGCTCCAGGGATTGGTATTGTTCTCCAAAACGTCCGGGGGAAAATTTCCCAGGATGGTTTGCCAGCCCGCGCGGTAGCCGCGGTTATAGCCCACCAGTAGATCGGGACCTTGCTGGGAATAAGGTCCTTGATACACCGCGCGGGCTGCGTCTACGCGGGTGATGACGGGCTGCCGATTTTCTGGATCGTGGACTGCTAATAATTTAGTTTTGAGTTCTTGCAACAAGGCATCGGCGAGCGGCCCAGGCTCGACGCTCCCCTCGCGCTCACGCCCGCGCAAATTGAGATAGAGGCCATTTAATCCCAGGCCATAGGCCCGCGTGTGCCCCCAATCTACATTGGCGAATGCCTCATTAGAGTTCTGGGCGGCGGCCTTTAAGGTGAGGTAGCCATTGTTTGCCAACCAGGTATTGAGATTGAACGATCGGTTGTAAGGCGCAAAGCCATGATCGGACAACACCAGCAAAGTGGTGTGATCATCCAACCGGGCCATGACTTCCCCCAGCACCTGATCGATCTGCCGATAAAACTCCGGCAATGCCGGCCCATAGTGTTGAGCAAGGTCCGCATCATATTCCGGATGATGTGGATCTATCAGCCGCCAAAACATGTGGGAATTGAGGTCCAGGCTGGAAAAATAGAAGAAGAACACGCCATTCTTGAACTTGGGAAATTCCCGGTCAAAGATGGCCCGGTGCTCGGACAGCACCGTCCGCGCCTGTTCGAGATACTCTCCATCACTCAACACGCCGGCGGAGAGGGCCTTGGTGTCTTCGGAAATTCCCTGGGTATAAAACTCACCCACTTCGTCGGCCAATTGTCGCGAGTAATGCTCCGGCGTAGAAATTGGCAAGGCCGGGTCCGCCGGATCGATATTGATGGGCGAAACATACAACTCGAACCTGGGATGGGCTTGCTTCAAGTAAAAACGGCAGATTCCTTTTACCTTCGCAAAAAATGGGATGAGTTGAAACTCAAGGTTCACCCAGCCGCTCCATTCGCCTTCGCGCAAAACAAATTTCGTGTTCTGGACCTCGATCTTCACGACTGCTTCCACGGGATCAAGCGAGACGGTAAACGGCTTTGTGGTTGGCGGCGAGCCCTTGCGAAAGGTATTGTCCGGTCCAATCAAATCGGCTTTGACCTGCGAATTCTCGACTTGCACCGGAATAATCTGCCCGCCTTCCACCGCCCCGGAGGAAGCCATAGGATCATCGGTATAAAACGAGAATGTTCCATAGCTACCGCGCAAATCAGGGGTCCCCATACCTGCCAGCGTGGATCCTTTGGTTTTCACAGGCGGAAAATTCGCAGGGACGCGTATCACAGTATTCGGCACGCCATAGTCATCCAGAATTTCCCAGAAGGCGCGCCCCTGGCGAAGTTGCTGGGCGGCGCCGGCGCCAAGCGGAATTGCCCAGCCGCCTAGATGGATGGCATGTTTTGGCGGCCCGACCCGGGAAGCGGAATAATAAGGCTGCATGGTGCGCGGATCGCGGTGAATGAAATCAAAAATCCCGTGCCCGCCCGGGTCCATGCCAGTGATCAGATTCGACCACGCCACCGGGCTCTGCGGAGGAATGCTGGTGGTCAGCAAGCGGAAGGCCCCCCGCTTTGCCAGCGCGGAAAAATTCGGCATCCTGCCTTCCGCCATGTATTGCTTTAGGAGTTGCGGGTCCATCCCATCAATTCCCAGGAGGATGAGCTTCTGCTCGCCCTGCCAGGTTTTTTGGCAAGAGAGTGCCGCCGCTACCAGGCAAAGTACGAACGACAGATGGATGGTTCGGGTGAGTGCCTTCAAGGTTGAGGGTGATTCTCGCTTTAGTTTTCCGTCTGTGTCAAGAAAGGCAAACAACTTCAGCCGCGGATTTGCGCCGATTCACGCCGATCAAAATCTAAATAAGGTATTTATCCGCGTTGTCTGCGAAAATCTGCGGCGCTTTTGGCCTTCGCATTCAAGTAGACTGACATTCATGCTCTACCGGTCGCTATTGTTGGCGATTCTTCTGGGCCCAGCCCTTTCCTTTGGAGCAAGCCGACCAAACATTGTCCTTATCACGCTGAGTTCGGTGCGCGGCGACCGCGTGGGCTTCCTCGGCGCAAAGCAGGGAATTACGCCCAATTTAGACCAACTTGCCCAGCAAAGCATTGTCTTCGAACAAGCTTATGCGCAGGCGCCGACCACAGTTGTTTCCCATGCGACCATTCTTACAGGCACGTATCCGCAAACACACCACGCGACTGAATTCGCCGCGCCATTGTCCGGCTCGTTACCGTATCTCCCGGATTTATTGCAGGCCCGCGGATATCGCACAGCAGCTTTTGTGGGGACCATCGCGCTCGACCCGAAGAATGGACTTGTTCCGGGCTTTGAGCGCGGGTTTACAGTCTATGACACGGGTTTTCAGGAGCACGGACAAACCCACTATGGCCCCAGCCAACGCTCCGACGCTGAAGTTGTAACCCGGGCGAGCGCATGGCTCGGGCATAATCCTCAAAGCCCATTTTTTCTGTGGGTACAACTCTCAGACGCTCAGGATGCGCTTGGCCCGGCTTATAATCCGGCAGTCTCCGCCGCCGACGCGGCAGTGGGTAAACTGCTCACCATTTTGCGAGAACGGAAGCTGCTGGATGACGCATCGATCGTGCTGATGTCCGATCACGGCGCGAGCCTCGGCGCTCATGGAGAGGACCGCTCCGGCATATTTCTTTACGATGAAACGGCGCGCGTGCCGCTTCTGCTTAAGCTCCCGCAAAATCAAGATGCCGCCAAACGCGTGCGCGGCAAAGTTTCCCTGGTCCACATCGCGCCCACCATTCTGGAAATCGCCGGCGCTCCAGTTCCTTCGCAAATGCAGGGGCAATCCCTGCTCCGCATTGCGAAAGGAAACCCCTCCGATCAGCCGGTGTACTCGCGCAACGATTTTCCGGCGCAAGCCTTTGGCGTAAGCTCGCTGGAATCCTGGCGGGCAGGGAAGTTTTTGTACATCCGCGCACCCAAACCCGAGCTTTACGATTTGTCTGTCGATCCATCGGCCACGCACAATCTGGCGCAGACTTCCAAAGCGACCCTGGAAACCATGGCGGCGCAACTTGCAACCTTCAACCAACACTTTAATGCCGGCGCCAGCCAGTCTGCCGCGTTAACTTCGACTCAGATGCAGAAGCTGGCTTCTTTGGGATACGTCGGCCTGCAAAAACCCAATGCTACAGGGAATGACACGGTCGCCGGCATAGACCCCAAGGATGCTGTCGGTCTGATGAACCGAATCGTAAGCTCCGCCGCCTTGCTGGATCAAGGAAAGCCAGATAAAGCTCAAGCAATACTTGAAGCTTCGATTGGCGCCGCATCGAATATGTATCTCGCGCAGTATGTGATGGGAGTTGCGCTCTGGCAGCAGCAGAAATACTCCCAGGCAGTTCAATTTCTGCATCGGGCGATCGAGCTCCAGCCCGATTCGGCCTGGGCGCACTACTACATGGGCGCGGTATTGCTCAAGAATAATGATTACAAAACCGCCGCGGTCCACCTTGAAATCGCGGCGGAGCGACTTCCAAACTGCGGGCATGCGCATACTGAGTTGGCCTTGGCCTACGAAAAATTGGGAAGAATGGAAGACGCCAAGCGGGAGAAGGCGCGGGCAATGCCATAGTTACTTCACCACGCATGCTTCATCGCTTTGGTGAACTTCTGCACCGGCAGCGTATTTAAGACGTCCGCCTTGGTCAGCCATGCCCGCCGCGCCTGCAAAATTCCGTAGCGAATTTTGTCGAGATGGGAAACGTGGTGGGAATCGGTGTTGATTACAATCTTGACGCCATGCTGCTTTGCCAGCCGCAGGTGCCGGTCGCACAAGTCGAGCCGGTCGGGGTAGGCGTTTAGTTCCATGGCGACTTTCTTTTCCGCGGCCATTTTCAGAACCGCATCCACATCGAAAGGGTAAGCGTCCCGCCGCAATAACAAACGCCCGGTCGGATGCCCGATGAGGGACGTATTGGGATTCGACACTGCCTTCAGCAAACGGTCGGTCATCTCGGCAGAGCTTTGATTGAAATGCGAGTGCACGCTGGCGATGACAATATCCATTTGTTCGAGCACGGAGTCAGAAAGATCCAGGGCCCCATCCGCCAGAATGTCTACTTCCACACCCGCCAGAATCTTGATGCCGTCCATCTTGTCCGAGACCGCGCGAATACGGGCGATATGTTCTAGCGCGCGCTTGTCATCCAGTCCGTTGGCGAAAGCCAGATTTTTAGAGTGATCGGTGATGGCCATATACCGATAGCCATGCTCCTTGGCGGCCTCGGCCATTTCCTCAATGCTGTTACGGCCGTCGGTCTCGACCGTGTGCATGTGCACATCGCCCTGCAGGTCTTTTTGCGATATTAAATCAGGCAAACTGTGGTTTTCGGCGGCATCAATCTCCCCCAAATTCTCACGCAATTCGGGCGGAACATAATCCAACTTAAGTTTGGCGTAGATCTCTTCTTCGGTCTTGGCCGCAGCGACTTTCTGATCATCCAGCCGGGCCAGACTGTATTCGCTCAGGGTGTATCCCAACTTCAATGCCCGTTGCCGCAGGGCCACATTGTGCCCCTTTGACCCGGTGAAGTATTGCATGGCTGCGCCGAAAGATTCCGGAGGCAGCGTGCGCACATCCACCTGCATTCCTCCGCGCAAGCGGAAGCTGACCTTGTTCTCTCCTTGCGCAATAACTTCCATCAATCCCGGCAGCTTGATGATGTGCTCGATTAACTTCTCGCGCTCCGCGGCATCGCAGCAAGCTTTGCCAGTGACCAGGATGTCCAGATCGCCAACCGTCTCGCGCCCGCGCCGCAGCGAGCCGGCGGGCGTGACCTTTTCAACCCCGGGAAAATTCTTCAGGTGCAGGATGATCTTCTCCGCTTCTTTCTCGGCTGCGTCCAGTAAAAATCTGCCTGCGATCCGCCGATAGTCCTCAATGGCCTTGAGCAGCTTCTGCTCCTGTTTTGCTCCCATGCGCGGCAGTTCCTGGATTTTGCCCTCGCGCGCCAGCGTGGCCACACCTTCGAGGTCGCTAACTTTGTAGGCGCTCCAGATCAAAGCGATCGTCTTCGGCCCCAGCCCCTGAATTTTCAGGAGCTCCAGCATGGAGGGCCGGTATTTTTCCAGCATCTGCGCGTGCAGCGAAAGCCGCCCCTCTTTTAGCATCTCCTGCAAATTGGCCAGCATGCCTTTGCCAATGCCGGAGATCTCCAGCACCTTCTTGGGTTCGCCGATCAAATCGGAGATTTGCTGCGGGTTGGCTTCAATCGCTTCCGCGGCATTGCGGTAGGAGCGAATGCGGAAGGAATCCTGCCCATCGATTTCCAGCAGGTCGGCAGTCTCGTACAAAATTCCGGCAAGGGCCTTGTTGTCCATGAAGACTTAAAAGATTAAACAACTTGTGAAGGAAGTGGAAGTCCCGGACTCGGGATACACCCGCACCCTGACTCTGAGGGGAGCGTAGGGGACTGTCGCGACATTAAACCTGGGTTAGGTGGCTTTGGTAACGTTGGCCGCCTGTGGCCCCTTCTGTCCTTGCGTGATCTCGAACTCTACCTGGTCGCCTTCCTGCAGACTTTTGTAGCCTTCGGCAGTAATGGCGCTGTAGTGCACGAAAACATCCGGCCCCGCATCGCGGCCGATAAAACCGTAACCTTTCGCGTTATTGAACCACTTGACCGTACCTTTCAATCTTTCCACTATCTCCCCCTCGGGCAGGGCTCTTGCTACGGGCACATGCCCCGTTTTGTCTGCATTGTGATGCTATTTCGGGCGAGTAGTCAAGGACATGGGTCACATAAAACACCTTTATTTATGCGCTTTTGGAACTTTCCTTTGTTGGCTCAACCATAAAACCCCGGAGATGGTCTTGGCATCGCGAATTTTCCCGCTGAGGACCATCTTGACCGCCTTGGCCAGGGGCACCATTTCTATGTGGATGACTTCGTCGTCCTCCGGCTCGGCTTCGCCTTGGCTGAGGCCCTCGGCGAGAAACAACGACATGGGCTCCGCGACAAATCCTGGACTGGCGTAGAAATAGAGGGCGCGCTTCCAGCGCCTGGCGCGGTAACCGGTTTCTTCGATCAGCTCACGCTTGGCCGCGGGCAGCGGCTTTTCTCCCGCATCAATACGGCCCGCGGGCAGCTCCCACAAATATTGCTGGGCGGCGTGGCGATACTGATGCTCTAGCAACACCTTGGGTCCGGAGGGAGTTTCTTCGACGGCCAGAACTACGACGGACCCCGAGTGGCGCACAATGTCGCGCCGGGTTTGGACGCCTGAAGGCTCCAACACCACGTCGGTAGCGACCGAAAACGCCGGTCCTTGATACGTGATCGTGGATGAGAGTACGCGGGCTTTTTTCCTGCTGCGAGAAGGTTTGGGCATACAACCAATATAAAAGACAAACGTAAGAAGGGAGAACTGAAAGGTCGTCCGGCTGCGGGGACCGCCCAACTTCGCCGGTGGCGAAACCCCTGCTATTCTGCCCACCATGGCTTCCAGGCCCAGCATGGCAATTGTCGGCGGAGGGCGACTGGGGATTCCCCTGGCCCACGCGTTGATAAAGGCTGGATATTCTGTGAGTGAAATTGTCGTGCGCGACGCAAAAAGTCTGGAAAACCTGCGGCGCAGCCTCCCCGGCAGCCTTCGCCGGCGCGCTGTTGCCTGGGAAAAAGCGCGATTCGATGCCGACATCCTCTGGTTGTGCGTGCCCGACGGACAGATCGAAGCCACGGCCAAAAAATTGCGGACGCTTACGGTATGGAACAAAAGGGTAGTGTTTCACTCCAGTGGCGCGCTTACTAGCGATGCGCTCCAGGTCCTACGGGAACAGGGTGCGGCAGTCGCTTCCGTGCATCCGCTCATGACCTTCGTCCGCGGGTCGAACCCAGCGCTTAAGGGAGTGCCGTTTGGGCTGGAGGGAGACCGAGCCGCGGTCCAGGCAGCTAGAAAGATCGTCCGCCAATTGCAGGGCGACCCGTTTTCGGTCAGAAAGCCGAACAAAGCCCTCTATCATGCCTGGGCAACGTTGCTATCTCCGTTGTTGTTGGCTTTTGTAACGACGGCGGAACAAGTGGCCCGCGCGACTGGGATCCCCGCGAAAGACGCGCGTAAGAAAATGTTGCCCATCGTGCTGCAGACGTTGTCCAACTATACGGGCCGGGGCCCGGCCAAGTCATTTAGCGGCCCACTGGCGCGCGGAGACTGTGCAATTGTTGGGACCCATTTGCAAGCGTTAGAGAGAATTCCGGAAGCGCGTGATATTTATATTGCTCTGGCCCGAGCAGCTTTGCGCCATCTCCCCGTACGCAAGCGGAAGGAATTAGAAAGATTATTCAAGTGAAGGTTTAACTAATCATCAGCCGCTCAATGCTCTTTGCCAGCCCGGTGGTCTCGTCGCAATCCACAATCACTGCGCATAGCCGCACATCTCCGGTGGCAGGCTCAAACCGAACCGGCATGTTATTCAGAAATTTTCCCACCACCAACTCCTTCTGCACGCCGATCACGCTGTCATAGGGCCCGGTCATGCCCACGTCGGTGATATAGGCGGTCCCTTTGGGTAGTACTCGTTCATCGGCTGTAGGGATGTGGGTATGGGTCCCTACCACTGCCGTTACCCTTCCATCGAGATACCACCCCAGCGAAATTTTCTCCGAGGTCGCCTCCGCGTGAATGTCCACAAAAATCACTTTGGCGTGGACCTGTTTCAGTAGCTGGTCCACCGTGCGGAACGGATCATCATTGGAAGCCATAAAAATCCGACCTTGCAGATTGATCACGGCGTAGGGGACGCCATCTTTTTTTCCTTCATACATCCCCCAGCCCGGCATGTCGGGAGGATAGTTCGCCGGGCGCAACAGCCGCCGCGCGGGATCGTTGTGGTTGCCATTGGCAATCTCGAAGTAATCCAGGATTTCGCGTTTGTCCCAGACATGATTGCCGGTGGTGATGACATCGATGCCCATTTCGAACAGGTCTTCCGCCAGGGAGGGAGTGATCCCGAAGCCGGCCGCCGAGTTCTCCCCGTTGGCGATAATTAAATGGATGGAGTGTTCCCGTACCAGCCCGCGCAGGCGTTCCTGCACGATCATCCGCCCGGGGCGGCCAAAAATGTCGCCGATAAAGAGGATTCGCATGACTTACTTCGATGGTAACACGCGAAAAGAGCGCGGCTTTGCGGGGCTATTGCAGGGTGGCGGTCTTCAGAAAATCGTAGTTTCCTGCCGGGTCGAGCACGATATTTTGCACACGCTTGGAATGCACCAGCACGTTGTCGAAATACCAGAGGTTGATGTAGGGCAAGTCCCCGGCCAGAATCTGTTGCAGCTCGGCGTAAGTTTTTTTGCGTTTCTCCGGGTCGAGCTCGCGCCGCCCCTGGTCGATGAGCGAATCCACCCGCGGATTGATATAAAACCCGCGGTTGGCCCCTTGCGGGGGCACGCGCGCCGAGTGAAACACCAAGTCGAAAATGTCCGGGTCCTGGTTTCCTCCAATCCAGCGCAGCGAATACATTTGAAACTCTCCGTGGGCCACATCCGCCAGAAAGGTCGCGGACTCAAAGCTGCGGATGTCGAGGGCGATGCCCACACGGCCAAGCTGCTGCTGGAATACGGCCGCCATCAGGCGCGAGCTTTCTTCGGTCGAAGTCTTCATGGTGAGATGGAAGCGCACGCCATTGGTGGGGCGATAGCCCGCCGCATCCAGAATTTGCCGGGCTTTCTCGGGGTCGTAGACGGGCGGCGCGGCATCGTAATAAGCCCAGCTCTCCGGCGGCAGCACGCTGTTGGCGGGCCGGGCAAAATCGCGCCACAAGTATTGGATCAGCGGGCGGCGGTCGATGGCGCAAGCCAGGGCCCGCCGCACCTCGACATTCTTTAAGACCGGATCGCGCAGGTTAAACGCCAGATAGGCCAGCACCGTGCCCGGCGCGCGCATGACTTCGAGTGACGGCTCGCGCCGCAGCGCCAGCACCATATCGGAAGTCAACGAATTGGACGGGGAAATATCGGCGCTGCCTTTGCGCAACTCCAAGGCGCGCGTGGTCACGTCCGGCACCACGGTAAACCGCACCCGCGCGATATGCGGTTTTTCTCCCCAGTAATCCGGGTTGCGCTCGAGGATGACTTCTTTGTCCAGCTCGCCGCTCACATAACGGAACGGGCCGGTACCGAGGGGATGGCGCGTGATTTCATTGCCGCTTCCGTAAGGGACAATGCCAATGGCTCCGCCGGAGAGGTTCCAGAGCAACGCGGCAAAGGGTTCCTTGAGATGGAACACCACCGTATCGTCATCCGGCGCATCCACCCGGTCCACGAAACGATAGGCTCCCACCTTGGTGCTGATGATTTTGCGCTGCAAGAGCGAATCGAACGTCCACTTCACATCCTTGGAGTTGAGCGGACGCCCGTCGTGGAACCGGACGCCGTGGCGCAGGTGAAAGACATAGGTCAGCGGGCCGGGAATTTCCCAGCTTTCGGCCAGGCCGGGGACGACATTGAAGTGATCGTCGCGGTCCAGCAGGTCGTCGAAAATCAGGCTGTCGATGCGCTCCGATTGCCCGTCAATTCCAACTCGCGGATCAAGATTGGCGGGGCTGCTTTCAATGATCATTACCAGGGTGTTGGGATCGGGGCGGCTGGCGCAGGAAAGGAGCGCCAACAGGCTTAAAGCGCAGGCGGCACCATGGAAGAGGGTTTTTTTCCGCCGCGCGCGCATGCTGTCCCAATTTTGCGACTGGTATGCTCGCCGATCGGAACTGCGCGGCATGGCGATGTATACAGGCATGGTTTTCAAGGATACGAGATTTTCCCCAACACCGCGCCCCGCCTTGCCCCGGTGGCCGCGGGCACATTGGAGGGCCGGCGGCGCCAGGTTTCATAGGCCAGCAGCGCGAAAGCAGCGGCCTCTTTGGCCTCTGAGGGCAAACCAAACTGGTCCGAAGAGCGGATTTTTAGGCCGAGCGGGCGCAGTTCGTTTTCCAGCATCCGCAGCAGCGTTTTATTTTTGGCCCCGCCGCCGGAAATCACATACTCGCGAAAATTTCCCGCGGGGTGGAGGAGCCGGCGCACCGCAGCGGCAATGGAGCGCGCGGTCAGGGCAGTGGCCGTGGCCACGATGTCTTTTTTTTTCGCCCGCCCGCAGAGCTTCAGGAATTGTTCCGCATATTCCCGGCCAAACTGCTCGCGTCCGGCGGTCTTCGGGGGCCGGCGGCGAAAATACGGGGCCTTGAGCAAACCAGTCACGATGGTTTCCAGCACCGTCCCGGATGCCGCAATGCTTCCACCCCGGTCATAGGGCCGCTGGAACAGCCGCGCCGTCACCGCATCCATCACCATATTGCCCGGGCCGGTATCGAAGGCAAGCACCTCCTGTGCGGAGGCCCCGGCCGGGAGCGCGGTCAAATTGGCGATGCCGCCGATGTTCTGGGCAATGCGCCCGATGTTTGGGTCGCGATAAAGCAAATAATCGAGGAAGGGGACCAGCGGCGCGCCCTTGCCGCCAGCGGCCATGTCGGCGGGGCGAAAGTCCGAGACCACGGGCACGCCGGTCCGGGCGGCGACCACCGCGCCCTCGCCCGTCTGCCAGGTGACCGCCAGCTTCCGGCCCAAAAAATTTGCGCCTTCGCCCTGATGATACAGCGTCTGCCCATGACAGCCGGCCAGCTCCGCTTTCGCGCGAAACTTTCGCTGCGCGCGGAGGACGGCCTCGGCGTACAGCTCTCCCAGCAAAAAATTCAGCCGGGCGAGGTCGGCCACTTTGGCGCTCCGCGCGTTCATCGCCGCCAGCACAACCTTGCGAACCTGCGGCGGGTAGGAAGATTCAAAATGCCCCAGCAAGCTGAAGCTGTAGGGCGGACACTCCCTTCGACCGGGCTCAGGGCAAGCCTGTCCGCCTGCCTTCGCCCTGATATTCCGCGTCTGGCGGATCCGCACCAGCGCCACATTGATCCCGTCCGCCGAGGTCCCGCTCATCACGCCGGCGACAATCATGCCCGCCCCTCCCGGTCGATGGTTTCCAGCCGCACCTGCTCGCCAAACTCCCACAGCCGGCGCGACAATTTCTGGACTTTCTCCGGGGTAGGAGGTTGCATCTTCTTTTGCAGCGCCGTGAATTTTTGCTTGAAGGCCAGCACCCGCGCCGCCGATTCCGCCACCCGCCGGGCGAAACGCCGGTCTTGTTCCGCCTCGCGGACCAGGGCTTCGTAGGCTTTCATCACCAGCTCTTCCTGCCGGCAAACCAGGCACAGGTCGCCCCCGGCGCGCACGAACTCAACCGCGACCTGTTCAATGGGCGCAGTCTTGAGTACAGCCCCCATCTCCATATCGTCGGAAACAATCAGCCCTCGGTAGCCGATTTTTTTTCGCAGGACCCCGGTGGTCCATTTTTTGGACAGGGAAGCGGGCCGCTTGTCTTTGGTCACGGCAGGATAATTCGCATGCCCCACCAATACCATCGGCAGCTCTCGCCGCATGAGACGATAAGGGACCAGGTCCTCGTTCCACATCCGCCGCAACGATTTGTGGACCGACGGCAGCTCCTGATGCGTGTCCAGATTGGCTTCGCCCAGGCCGGGAAAATGCTTGCCGGCTCCGATCACGCCAGCACTTTTGAGCCCGGCGAGAAATTCGCGCGCATAAACAACGACCTGCTTGGGGTTGGCTGAAATCGCCCGCGACCGCATCACCGCCCGCGAAGTTGCAAACGCCAAATCCATCACCGGAGCAAAATCGGTATTAAACCCAAGCGCCCGGCAGCCGTCGCCGATGATCCTTCCGTGCTTGCGAAACAACCGGCGGTCCCCGGTGGCGAACACCTCCGCCGCCGAGGGCGCGGGACCGATCACATTGCGGAAGCGGTCCACCAAGCCACCTTCGAGGTCTACGCAGGTGAATAAAGGAGGAGAGACTAGGCCCCGGCATTCGCGCAACAAGTTGTAGGTCTGTTCCGCGCCGGTGATATTGCGGGCAAACAGAATCACGCCTGCAGGCTGCACCGCTGTCAGCAGCGGGCGGAGCTGGGGAGTCATCTTAGCAGGCTCAAAGCCGATAATCAGCAGCTGACCAATTTGTTCACAGATGGTTTTCAAGGGCTGGTATCAGGGTATGCCTTCCGGCATACCACAAGAGAGATCAAACTTGATACCCGCGCCGGCAGGCGCAACCACCACAGAGGCCAAAAGCCGGAGGGGTTACGTTATAAAAGGCACGGATGAATCCGTACCCTGATACGAATCTTGAAAATGTTTGGGTCAGATTTCTTTCTTCAACTCCGCCAGCAAATTCAGCGCATCCAGCGGCGTCAGCCGGTCCAAATCCACCTCGCGCAATTTTTCCACCACCGGCTGCGACAACGGGGTAAAGATCGTTAACTGTGCCGGCGGCGCAGCCCCCGGAGATAAATGCCCGCTTACCTGCTGCCCGGCATTCTCATGCTCCGCCAGCACCTCGCGTGCCCGCTCGATGACCTCACTCGGCAATCCGGCCAGCTTGGCCACTTCAATGCCATAGCTGCGGTCCGCCGCCCCTGGCTCCACTTTGCGTAGAAATACAATCCCGCCGCCGGTTTCTTTCACCGATACGTGGTAGTTCTTCACCCCGGAGAGCAGCTCCGCGAGCTCAGTCAACTCGAAGTAATGGGTTGCGAACAAAGTCTTGGCCCGGGTGCGCGCGTGAATGTACTCGACCGCCGCCCAGGCGATGGCCAGGCCATCGTAGGTCGCGGTGCCGCGGCCTACCTCGTCCAATAAAACCAAAGACCGAGGGGTCGCGGTATGCAGGATGGCCGCGGTCTCGGTCATCTCCACCATAAACGTGGACCGCCCCCGCGCCAGATTGTCGCTCGCTCCGATGCGGGTGAACACCCGGTCCACGATCCCGAGGCGCGCCGAGCGCGCGGGAACGAACGACCCCATCTGTGCGAGAATTACAATTAACGCCGCTTGTCTTAAATAGGTGGACTTGCCGCCCATATTGGGTCCGGTCAAAACAAGAACGGTATGCGTGGTCGAATTCAAATACAGATCATTAGGGACAAAACGCTCAGACGAAGCCATCTCCATCTGCTCAATGACCGGATGCCGCCCCTCGACAATCTCGATGTCGGCTGAATCATCAAACCGGGGCCGGCAGTAATTCCGCAGCGCCGCCACGTGCGCCAATGAAGCCAGCACATCCACTTCCGCCAGCGCCAAGGCCGTTTGCCGGATGCGCCGCGCTTCCCCCGCGATCGCCGAGCGCAACTCGGCAAACAGCCGCCGCTCGATCTCGACCATCTTCTCCTGTGCGTCGAGGATTTTCGATTCGTATTCTTTCAACTCGGGTGTAGTAAACCGCTCGGCGTTGACCAGCGTCTGCTTGCGCTCATAGTCAGAAGGTGCCAGATGCAGGTTGGGCTTCGATATCTCGATGTAATACCCAAAGATATTGTTGAACTTCACCTTGAGCGAGCCGATCCCGGTGCGCTCCCGCTCCCGGGCTTCGATCTGCGCCACATATTGTTTGCTGTTGCGGCTCAGGTCGCGCAACTGGTCGAGCTCGGCATCCACACCTGCCTGGATCACCCCGCCATCGCTCAAGGAAATGGGCGGCTCGGCGACGATGGATTTTTCAATCCGCTCCCGCAGATCACCCAACTCATCCACCAAGCCATGCAGGATTTTGAGGCGCGCTGCGCCGAATCGTGACAATCCCGCCCGCACCCCGGGAAGTTTTGCCAGAGATGCCGCGAGCGCCAGCAGATCGCGAGGATTGGCGGTCTCCAAAGTCACGCGGCTGAGCAAGCGCTCGAGATCAAGAATCCCATCCAGCCCGCGCCGTAACTCTTCGCGGCCCACCGTTTCTTTGACCTGCGCTTCCACTGAATCCAATCGCGCATTGATCTCGCCGGCTTCGATCGAAGGCCGCAGCAGCCATGCCCGTAACAATCGCTTGCCCATGGGCGTAACAGTCGAATCCAGGGCGCGAAATAAAGTTGTGCCGGCATCGGCATTCGCGAACAGCGGCTCGATCAACTCCAGATTGCGCACCGTGACCGCATCCAGCACCAGACAGTTCTGCCGTTCGTAAAAACCGATGCGGTCCACATGGTCCAAAGTCCCGCGCTGGGTCGAACGCACGTAGTAAAGAATCGCGCCCGCAGCCGAGGCGGCGGCTGGCTTGCCTGCCAGTCCCAATCCCTCCAGCGACAAAACTCCAAAGTGATTTTCAACCAGAGGCACGGCATGGTCAGGAGCAAAAATCCAATCTTCCAAAGGAGTTTCGGCCCAACCGGGACCCATGTACGGGCGGGGCTTTGGTCCATCTTCCCGGGCCAAGCCCGTCTGCTGTGTCCTTTCTAATAGCGGAGCAGAAGATCCATATAACAACTCTTTTGGCCGCAACTGTTGAAGTTCTTCTTGAATGCGGCGTGCGGCGTCGGCGCCGGTAAACTCAGTCGCCCGAAATTCCCCGGTCGAAAGGTCTAAAGCTGCAAACCCAACGCGGTCTCCAACCGACGCCACCGCAGCCAGAAAGTTGTTTTCCTCGGCGTTAAGGGAAGCATCCGCCGCCGTCCCCGGCGTGACCACCCGGGTCACCTCGCGCCGTACTAATTTTTTGGCCAGCCGTGCGTCCTCCATTTGGTCGCAAATGGCCACTTTGAATCCTTTGCGAATGAGTTTGGAAATGTGGCCCTCGGCGGCGTGAAACGGAACACCGCACATGGGGATAGCCATGCCTTTTTCTTTGTTGCGGGAGGTCAGGGTGATTTGTAGTTCGCGCGCCGCGGTCACCGCGTCCTCAAAAAAAAGCTCGTAAAAATCGCCCAGGCGGAAAAACAGCAGGGCGCTGGGATGGTCTTTCTTGATGGCGGTGTACTGCCGCATCAGCGGCGTGGACGGCTCGGTGATCATTTTTCTTTTTGGTGCGCGGATTATAGCAAAGCCGGCTATGTCCAAAAGGTGTGAATAAAATGCACCAATGGCCGCTTTGACGGACGACCGAAAACCTTTCACCCCACAGCGCACAGAGTTTCACCGAGGGCCAACCCAGAGGAAACCTCTGCGGCATTTCCTCTGGGGAACTCTGTGTTCTCTGGGGTTAGTTTTAGAGGCGCGCGCCACCAAAAAGACACCCGGGCCTTTGCTTCCGGTCTCAATTCCCAGTACCCTAATTCCCCATGGAACTGCGTAAAGACCCGATCACCCGCTCCTGGGTCATCACCGGGGACGACCTCCCCGAATCCGCGCCGCGCGCGGATGCGCTTTGCCGTTTCTGTCCCGCTGCGACGGCCGGGTTGCAACAGACCGCCAGCCTGGCGGGACTGCAAGGAGCGCCCTGGTCGGCCCGCGCGGTCGTCCACCCGATGCCGCTCTACCGCATTGAAGGCGACCCTGGGCGCCGCGGAGACGGGCTCTATGACAGCATGCGGCCGGTGGGGGCGCACGAGGTGCTGCTGGAAAACCCCCGACATGACGGCCACCTGTGGAACGCGAGCGATGCCGAGATCGCGCAAGCCCTGCTGTTGATCGCCCAGCGCATCCAGGACCTGAAGCGCGACGGGCGGTTCAAGTACATCAGCGTATTCAAAAACCATGGGACCAGCGCCGGGCAGGAGTTCGAGCACCCCGCCTTCCAGCTCACCGCCACCACCTTTGTTCCGCGCCGCGTGCTCTACGAGCTGCGGGCCGCGCGCGAATACTTTCTACAAAAAGAGCGGTGCGTGTTCTGCGATATCGTCGCCCAGGAGTTGCGCCAGGGCCTGCGGGTGCTGGAAGCGCAGGGGGACTTCCTCGCCCTCTGCCCGTACGCTCCCCGCGTGCCCTACGAGACCTGGATCCTGCCGCGGGTGCACGAGGCTGCCTTCGAACGCTTTGGCATGAACCGCCCCAACACCATGCGCGATCTGGGAGCACTGCTGCGCCGCACCTTGCAGCGCATCCGCACCGTCGCCGAGTCTTTTCACCTGGTCCTGCACACTTCGCCCAACACCCAGCACCCCTCCGCCACTATGGGGTATTGGAAGACCATTGACGAGGACTATCACTGGCACATCGAAATCCTGCCTATCCTGGCCGCCAAGGCCAAGTCCTATACTTTCAAAGAAGTTTATTTTTCGCCGGTGAGTTCGGAGACCGCGGTCAAACGGCTGCGGGAGGCGAAGGTCACCCCATGACTCTGCGCCGCATGAAGACCTACACCGGTGGGCAGGGCTACGTGTATCAATACTATTTTGTCGGCCAGCGGGCGGCCTTAGCCGGCGAACCCAGCGCCCCTGCCCAAGAATTTATTTTTGACGTAACTTCAGACCGCAAGACCACCTTTTCGGTCAGCGTGCTGTTACCCGAGCAAAGTCTCACGCGGTGGGCGTCCGCGCACGGCCGCGCGCTGAACGAAGCCGAGCAATACGGAGCGGCCAAAATGCGCCTGTTCCAGGCCTTCGACGAAGTGGAAGACATGATGGCCCAGGGCCGCCGCTTGGTCGTAAGCAGCGAGGGACTGCAACAGGTTTTGACCACCCTGGGCGTGCAATAAGCGGGAGCCGGGGGGACGGGCCCATGTCCGAAAGTCCCAGCCGCGGGGACGCCAATCACACGGCCCGGTGTGCCCCTCCCGTGCTTCTGGCCCACGCCCGGCGCAGACTATAATCACGCTGGCGGAAAAATGCGGGTCAGAGCACCGCCAGAGATTGCAACACTATGCCCATCCTTTGGCTGCGGGTCGCGCTGGGGTTTTATGCGGTGGGATTGATCTACGCCCTATTGGCCCTGTCGCGCCGCGAGGGCGTGCTCAACCGCATCGCCACGCCCGCCATGGCCTTTGGCATGGCCTTCCAGTTTGTGGCCCTGACCGAGACGGTTTTACTCTCGGGACTGACGCTGACTTCGGTGCACAACGCGGAATCGCTGCTCTCTGTATTGGTGATGGGCGCCTTCCTGCTGGCTTATCTGATGTACCGCACTAGTTCTCCGGGGATCGTGGTTTTTCCCCTGGTGTTCCTGCTGACGGCGGTCGCGGCCACCGGGCAGCAGCCGTTCCTGATCGCTTCCTCCACCATGGCGCGGGGATGGCTGTTCTCTCACATCACCCTGGTTTTGGCGGGTTATGCCAGTCTGTTCCTCAGCTTCAGCGCCAGCCTGTTGTATTTGGTCCAGGAGCGCAACCTCAAATTAAAAAATTCCGGGGGCCTGCTTTCGCGCCTGCCCGCGCTCCAGGTGATGGATGAACTGGGCTACCGGTCGTTGCTGCTGGGCTTTCCCTGCATGACCATGGGCCTGATCCTGGGTCTGGTCATGGCCGAGGCCACGTTTCATCGCATCGATTATCTCGATCCCAAGATTTTTCTTTCGCTGCTGACCTGGGCGGTGTATCTGGTCCTGGTTTACACGCGTTGGAACGCCGGCTGGCGCGGCCGCCGCGCCGCTTATCTGGCGGCGGGAGCTTTTGCCGCCGCGGTGGTGGCCTGGGCGGCCAATTACTTCAGCGCCATGCACAGGTTCGCGCGCTCATGAAATTCCAGCTCATCGGAGTAAACCACAAAACCGCGCCGCTCGAGGTGCGCGAGCGCCTCGCCATTCCGGAGTCGAAGCTGGCCGAGGCCATGCGGCGCCTGGTGCAGCACCCGGGAGTCGAAGAAGGGCTGATTCTTTCCACCTGCAACCGGGTGGAAATTCTGGCGCAGACCAAAAACGGCAGCGGCGATCTGCGCGCGTTTCTGCACCATTACTTCAAAGTCGAGCCGGGAAAGTTTGAGCCTCATCTCTACGAATATCGCGAAAAAGATGCCATCCTCCACCTGTTCCGCGTGGCCTCGAGCCTCGATTCCATGGTAGTGGGCGAGCCGCAAATTCTCGGCCAGGTCAAAGAAGCTTACGCCACCGCCCGCGCCGTCGGGGCCGTGAACTCGCAACTCGATCTGCTGCTCACCCGGGCCTTCGCCGTAGCCAAGCGTGTGCGCAGCGAAACTGCTGTCGGCTCTTCCGCGGTTTCAGTCGCCTCGGTCGCGGTGGACTTGGCCAAAAAGATTTTTGGCTCGCTCAAAGGCAAGCATGTTTGCCTGGTCGGGGCCGGCAAGATGAGCGAGCTGGCCGCCCGCCACCTCCAGGCCCACGGCGCGGCGTCCATTTTTGTCGCCAACCGCACGTACGAGCGCGCCCGGCACCTCGCCGCAAAATTTCACGGCGAAGCCATCCACTTCGACGCTCTCTACGACAATTGTGATCGCGCCGACATCGTCATTACCTCCACCGGCTCGCCGGTCGCCATCTTCAAACGCGAGCACGGAGAGCGCTTCCTGGCGCGCCGCAAAAACCGTCCCATGTTTTTTATTGACATCGCCGTCCCCCGCGACGTTGATCCGGAGATGAACAAGCTGGACGGCATCTTTGTCTATGACATTGACGATTTGCAGCAGGCCGTGGCCTCGCACGTGGCCGACCGCAAAAAAGAGGCCGAGCGCGCCGAAGCCATTGTGCAATCGGAAGTGGACCGTTTCCTCACGCGGCTGCAAACGCTCGATGTGGTCCCCACCATCGTCTCGCTGCAAGACCATCTGGAAACCATCCGCCAGGCGGAAATTGACCGCGTGCGCGGACGTCTCGGCCCGCTCACCCCCGACCAGGAAATGGCGGTCGAGACCCTCACGCGAGGCATCGTGAATAAGATCATGCACACGCCCATCCACACGCTGAAGACCGCGGCGCAGGAGTCGGAAGCGACCACGGTGGTGGATGTGGTCCGGAGGCTGTTCAATCTGCAAGAGAAACCGGCCGCCGAATCGAAAGCTGCAAAATCCAGCGCAGGCAGCGGGAACCCTGACTGATGGCGCGGCTCCGCATCGGCTCGCGCGGCTCGCAACTCGCGCTGTGGCAGGCCAACCACATTCGCGCCCTGCTGGAAGCGCGAGGCCACACCGTATCCATCGAAATCATCCACACCACCGGCGATAAAATCACCGATGTCCCGCTGGCCAAAGTCGGCGCCAAGGGCATGTTCACCAAGGAAATCGAAGAGGCCCTGGCCGCGGACCAAATTGATCTGGCCGTCCACAGTCTCAAAGACCTGCCCACGGAACTGTCGCCGGAATTCGCCATCGCCGCCATCCCCCAACGCGAAGACCCGCGCGACGTGTTCTGCTCGCGCAAATTTCAGAGCATCGAAGAACTGCCGCAGCGAGCCAGAGTGGGCACCAGCAGCCTGCGCCGTCAGGCGCAATTGAAAGCTGTGCGCCCTGATCTGGAAACCCACCCGCTGCGCGGCAACGTGGACACCCGCCTGCGCAAGCTCGAAGCCGGAGAGTACGATGCCATCATCCTGGCCGCGGCCGGTGTGCAGCGTTTGGGAAAGCTGGAACAAGTCCGCCAAAGAATTCCCGTGGAAATCATGTGCCCCGCCGCTGGGCAAGGCGCGCTGGCCATCGAGGTCCGGGCGGGTGATACCGCCACCAGGCAGCATCTGGAATTCCTGGACGACGCGGATGCTCGCGCTACCACGACCTGCGAACGCGCTCTGCTGAACAGACTGGGCGGAGGCTGTCAGGTCCCTATCGGAGCATTGGCGGAGATGAAAGACGGTAGCTTGAATCTGCAAGCGATAGTTGCTAGTCCCGACGGCACCAAAATTCTGCGCGAATCAGGAAGCGGAGATGATCCGGTAAAGCTCGGAGAAGCCGTAGGGGATACGCTTTTACAGCGCGGCGGGGCCGGAATTTTAGAAGAAGTTTACGGCCAAAACATAATTGCGCCGCAGCAACCATAAAATCCCTTGCGTCTTGAGCGAGCACTCAACATTTTGTCATTCCGACCAGTCGCGCGAGCGACAAGGAGGAATCTGCTTTTGGCTTACGGCGCCACTGCTGATGATCGGGAACAGCAGATTCCTCGCGCCAAAAGCTGGCGCTTCGGAATGACAAGGGATAGAACAATGTTTTGGGTGGCGCGGCGGTTCAGCTCTGCGATCAAGCTTTGCACTAGACTAAGGGCTTTAGCCTCTGAGGTACTTCCTGACGAATGACGAAACCACTCTCCAACCTCCGCATCTTGGTAGGCCGGGCCCGCCACCAAGCCAGTGCCCTCTCCGCGGGTCTCCGCGCCAAAGGCGCGCAAGTCCTGGAGATTCCCTTCATCGAAATTCGCCGCCCGCGTTCCTACAAGCCTCTCGACCAAGCTCTAAAAAATCTCAATCGTTACGACTGGCTCATCCTCACCAGCGTCAACGGCGTCGAAGCTCTCTGGGAGAGAATAAAAAAACTCCGCCTCGGCAAAAAAGAATTCCGCGGGACCAAGCTCGCCGCCATTGGCCCGGCCACCCGCAAAGCCATCCGCGAGCACGGACTCAAAGTCCACGTCATGCCCCAGGAATACGTGGCCGAATCGGTGGTGGAAAGCCTGCGCGGCAAAGTGGAAGGGAAGCGGGTGCTGCTGGCCCGCGCCAAAGTTGCACGCGATGTGATTCCTAAAGAGCTCCGCAAACTGGGCGCGCGCGTGGATGTAGTCGAGGCATACGAAACCGTCATCCCCAAAAAATCGCGCGCCCGCCTTCGCGCTGCGCTCCAAGACCCCAAGCGCCGTCCGCACATGATTACCTTCACCAGCTCGTCAACCGTCAGGAATTTTCTGGCATTGCTGGGGAAGAAAAACGATAGCGTGCTGAACGATATTTGTCTCGCCTCGATCGGGCCGATTACTTCAGTCACGCTAAGTGAATTGGGTTTGCGTGCTGATATTCAGGCCAAGGACTACACGATTCCAGGACTGATCAAAGCCATCATCGAACACTTTGAATGAGGCACCACCGCCGTTTTTGTGTCTTGCTAATATTTCCTGTGCTCGCCCGTCGAGTAAAATGTCGCTTACTTCCTCATGGAGGGACTCTTGCCCGTAAAACGCCCGCTGGCCCTGCTCTTTGCCTTAACTGTGACTCTAGTCCATGCCCAGAAATCTTCTCTCTACCCGCCAGCAGACCTCCTGGCCCGCATACGTCCCGAGAAAATCCACGCCCAGATGGCGTTTCTTTCCGATGATTTGCTGGAAGGCCGCAGGACCGGCACGCGCGGCTACATGCTCGCCGCCAAGTACGTTGCCGCGCAGTTTGAAGAAATGGGATTGAAGCCTGCCGGTGACCAGGGCGCCTACTTTCAAGCCGTGCGCTTCCGCCAGATTGATCTCGATCGCGACAAGACTTCATTCACCGTGAAAATCAACGGCCAGCAACAGTCCCTACGCTTTGGCGACGAATTCATTGCCGGTGGCGACGATCTGAATCCTGATTCTTCGGTCGAAGCGCAGGCTGTTTTTGTGGGTTACGGTGTGAGCGCGCCCGAATTCAATTACGACGACTACGCCGAGGCCGATGTGCGCGGCAAGGTCGTGGTGGCACTCTATGGCGCGCCCAGCAACTTTCCAACTGCCCCCCACGCCCACTATTCATCTTCCACGGTGAAAATTGACAACGCCGTGGCCCACGGCGCCATCGGCTACATCTCCATCTGGGCGGGAAAGCTGGCGGAGCGCACTCCTTTGGCACACCGCGCGCGGTACGTGCGCTCGCGCCTGCGCTGGCTGGATGAAAACGGCCGGCCCAACAACGCTCAACCCCAAATCAAGGGAACAGCTTCGATCAGCGCCGAGGCCGCCGGCAAATTGTTTGAAGGCGCTCCCAAATCTTACACGGACGCCTTCGCCGACTCCCAGGCCAATAAGCCGCAGACATTTCCGTTGCCTGCCACCGTGGTCATGCGCCTGGTCAGCAAATTCAGCAAAATCGAAAGCCCCAACATCGCCGCCATCCTGCACGGCTCCGATCCCAAGCTGAAAGATGAATATGTCGTCTTTACCGCCCACCTCGACCATCTGGGGATCGGAGATCCAGTCAACGGCGACAACATTTACAACGGGGCCATTGATAATGCCTCAGGCAGCGCCGCGCTGCTGGAGATCGCACACGCGCTGTCCACCATGCCCAAAGCTCCGCGCCGCTCGGTCCTTTTCTTGGCCGTTACTGGAGAAGAAGAAGGCCTGCTGGGATCCGACGCCTACGCGCACCGTCCCTCCGTGCCGATTGGCCAAATCGTCGCCAACGTAAATATGGATGAGATCGGCTGCTTCTACGATTTCGCCGACATCGTTCCCCAAGGCGCGGACCACTCGACGATCGGCGCGATTGTCGAGGACGTGGCCCGGCATTTGCACCTGCAAATCAGTCCCGATCCTACGCCGGAGGAAGTGTACTTTGTGCGCAGCGATCAGTACTCGTTCGTAAAGCAGGGAATTCCAGCGGTTGCGGTTGACCCCGGTTTCAAGACCGTAGACCCGAAACTCGACGGCAAGAAAATCACCGAGGAGTGGGAAGAAAAGTATTACCACCAGCCGGACGATGATATGAACCAGCCGTACCTCGATCTAAACGCCGCCGCCAAAATGGTCCGCCTGGACCTGGCCATCGGCTACGAAATCGCCCAGCAAACCGAACGCCCGCACTGGAACAAGGGAGACTTCTTCGAACAGTTCGCAAAAAAAAATAACCAAACTAGGTAATAAAAGGATTCGTATCAGGGTATCGGCTTGAAGCCGTACCGTCACGAAACAGGTTTTGCGTTGAGCGCCCGAAAGGCGCAACAAACATGCAGATAGATATTAAATGCAATGCGGCGCGAAAATTTATATGCTGCACTATACGGCGTGACTGAAGTCGCGCCCTGATACGAAGACTGACTACGGCAATTTGCAATAGCAATCCGCGGGAGGTACCCGGGCCTTCAAAAACTGCGACACTCGCTGATATGCATCGATTTGGTTCTCTACTCGCGAGAACCCATGCCCTTCATTCTCATAAATCTTGTACTCGGCCACGCCGCCGTTTTTCTTGACGGCATCGGCCACTTGCAAAGTTTCTTCTTTCGGGCATCGCGGATCATTCCCGCCCGCTAAAAGAAGAAGCGGAGCTTTGATCTTGTCCACAAAAAATATCGGCGAGCGTTCTTCAAACAAAGCTTTATTGGTTTTAGGATCACCCATGGTCGCCAGGTCCGACTGCTGCAACACCGGGTCTTCATTCTCGATCTCCGTAAACCAATTCACAAACGGCACAATCGGCACTCCGGCAGCCCAGACTTCCGGCGCTTTGGTCACGCCCATCATGGTCAGATATCCGCCGTAGCTGCCGCCCATCAAAATTAGTTTCTTGGGATCAACAAATCCGGTCTGCTTCAAAAATTCCGCGGCACCCAGCACATCCTGCAAATCCCCGCCGCCCATATCAAACAAATTCGCGTTCTGAAACTGTTTCCCATATCCCGTCGAGCCGCGATAATTCGGCGCGATCACCATGTATCCCTGGTTTACGATGTGCTGGATAAACCGGTTGAAAGAATTCACCGTCTGCGAAGCCGGCCCGCCGTGCGCATACACAATCGCCGCATTCTGCCCGTTGCGCGGCATGTTGAAGGGAACATAAAGCAGCGCGGAGATGGTCCACTTGCCATCGTGGCTGGGATAATGCACGAGAACCGGCTCGACCATATCTTCCGAGCGAATGCCGGCCAACAGTGAATGCGTTACCTGATGTGACTTGTCGGTGGCCATGGAATAGACCCAGGCATCTTTCGGCGCGGTCGGCCCGTTGTGGTAGTAGAGCAGTTCCGCGCCATCGCGGCTGAATGCCGAATCTCCGCCGCCTTGAGAATTCCATCCCGCAGGCAAGGGAAGCGTGCTGGTTTTCTTGGTCAGAATGTCATACAGATAAATCTGCGAATTGCCGTCCACATTTGCCGTCCAGGTGACGTGCTTTCCGTCCGGGGCAAAGTGCCCGCCGTCAATCTCCCATTTGTCGCGGGTGAGCCAGGTGAGTTTCTTCGAGGCGATCTCCAGCAGCGCGACATTTTCATAGCCATCGGCCGCGTTTGAAGTAATCAGCAGCGACTTCCCGTCCGGAGAAAAATCGTTCACCCGAAACAATTGCTCGCCCTCATGCGGGGTGAGCAGCGTGCTCTTGCCGCTCTCCAGTTCGGCCACAAAAACATTTGAGTCCGTTCCCTTGGACTGGTTCTGCGTGTAGGCGATCCACTTCCCGTCCCGCGACCAGATAGGCCCGGTATTCATTTTGTCGGCAGGAGTCCCCGAGGTCAGGTGCTTGGTCTCGCGCAATACTTTGTCGAAGACATCAATCTCATATACAGAAGAAGTCTTGGGCTTGACGGTATAAGCCAGGTAGCGGCTGTCCGGCGACCACGCCGGATGCTGTTCCGCAATCACCCGCGTATTGGTCAGGTTCACCACTTCGCCCGTCTTAGGCGAGACCATAAAAATGTCCCACTGCTCGTCGCCATCGTAATCCGACTGATAAGCGATCCACTTCCCATCCGGCGACCACGTAGGCGACGACTGTCGCTGATCGCCGATGGTAAGCTGCGTAGGCCAGCCTCCGGACGACGGCACCAGCCACAGATTGTTTCTCCCGCTCATGTTGCTGACAAACACAATCGTTTTACCGTCGGGCGACCATGCGGTATCGCCGACCTGCCGCGTCATGTAGAGCTTTTCGATGGAAAGATTCGGCTCAACCTGCGCGTTGGGTTTGCTGGTGACTTGTTTGGGATCAGTAATGGCGTGAGGTGCAGGAAAAATTTGCGACTCAACGAAAACGCTCATGAAGGTCACAATAGCAAAAAGTAAGGAACGCATGGCTTTTGCATGAGTATAACGGGAAGCCACGATTTCCAGCCGTGCCGCTTGATGAATCCGGGATCGCGCTTTTTGCGCCTGATGGTCTACAACTGCGCGCTCTTATGCATCTCCACCGTGCTCCAGGTCTTGTCCCCGGCGTGGCAAATATTTTCCAGCGGACACTCGGCGCACTTGGGCTTGCGCGCGATGCAAATCTTCCGTCCGTGCCAGATGATTTGATGAGAAAACAACGTCCACTTGTTCTGCGGGACAATTTTCATCAGGTCCTGCTCGATCCTGACCGCATCCGTGCCCGACGATAACTCCAGCCGGTTGGAAATCCGCGTGACGTGGGTGTCCACCACCACGCCGACATTTTTCTTGAACCATGTCCCGAGCACTACGTTGGCCGTCTTGCGTGCAACCCCGGGCAATGTCAAAAGCTGGTCCATTTCCGACGGTACCTGCCCGCCAAAATCCTCAACAACTTTCTTCGCGGCCCCGACAACGGACTTTGCCTTATTGCGGAAAAATCCGGTGGTGCGGATGTCCGGTTCCAGTTGCTCCGGCTTCAACCCGGCGAAATCCTGCACCGTAGGATATTTCTTGAACAACTCCGGTGTGACCATGTTTACCCGAACATCGGTACACTGCGCGGAAAGAATGGTCGCGACCACAAGCTCCCAAGCACTGCTGTGATGCAAAGCGCAGGTAACATTCGGATAGTTTTTGTCTAAACGCGAAAGGATTTCTGTCACTCGAGCCGGGGCGACAGGGTTATAGCCCTTGATAGCTGACTTCTTTTTCTTTTGTGATTGTGTGGTGAGGGGCGCCCCCGCCCGTTTCCCGCGTCCCTGGGAAACTGTTTTCAAAATCTGCTGTTTATGCACCCGCCGGGCCCCTTCATGCCGCCCAGTCTTAGCAGGTTGTCGAGGAGTAATACGATGAGCCATAGATGTTTTCTTAATGAGAACTCATCTTAGCAAACTGTATGGAAAGGTTTCCTCTGTGGATTCTCCTCCGTGAAACTCTGTGATCTCTGTGGTTCAAGGTTTTGTTTTTCGCTGGTGGAAGATCAAAATCAAGATCTTTAACCACAGAGATCACAGAGTTTCACAGAGGAAAATCCACAGAGGAAAAACTACTGCGCCGAAGCCATTTCCGAGCTGGCCTCGGACTGATTCACAAACTTTGGGGTCTCGGCCGCCACCGCGGGCTTGTCGTCGCGCGACTGCGCATACTTATTCGACACCATCACATGAAACACCCACTGCCGACGCTCTTCTTCCGGCTCGATCAGGCCCAGTTCTTTCAACGGCATCATGTAGCGCTGCATCCAGGCAATCTGCTGCGGAGTCATCCCGCGGCGTTGCAAATCAACAGTTGTGCCGGCCAGGTGCGAAGAAGCCAACTCGCCCTTTTCCGGGGCGGCATTGCGATTATGGCGGCGAAGTTTCTTCTGGATCTTAACCGTGCGCACCGCGGAATTGACCTGGATCTGCGCGCCAAAGGCTTCGTAGTAAGCCTTGCTCAAATCCTCCACAAAATCCCGCGTCCAGGGACGACAATAGCGGCGGTCGGGATCGAGCCGCGGATCGAAGCGCAGGTGCTCGCTGGCGTTGATCTCAACCAACGCGCCCTTGGACTTCAACGACTCAAGCTCATAGTCGTCCTGGATGCGCGGCAGCTCCATGCGGTCGACTTCCGCGTTCTGCAAAATGAGCGATTCCCGCGAAGGGCGGAATACCGGGTTCCATTTCATCCGGTGGCGGCGGACCCTACGATTGACGGACGGGCGCTGCGGCGACGTTGCAATCGGTTCCATGGACAAAGCAGGAAGGGCGCTGATAATGATCAGCGCGGCGGCCAATAAAAATCCCCGATTCAAGTTCCGTATCACGAAGTGGCCTCACTGCCCGCATACTGCCTCGGCCCACAGCAGGCGGCAATTCTACTCCATGCATGCAAGCACCCATACCAAAATGGGAAAAGTAACTGTTACCTGCGGCTTGGTTCGAGCCCAGAGAATGGTGTGGAAATTGCATAAAGTTGTAACAAGTGCATTATTTACAATGGTTTATGCCGGTCTTGGGCGGTGGCTTCCAGCCAGCCGCGGGCCGCAATTGTGGCAAATTGCGAAATCCATTTTTAGCCCATGTCAAATTTTGTCGGAGCGCAATCCTGTGTGACAACTCTTGCACACAAGTATGGAGGGAAAGGGAAAACTCCTGGAAGTTACCCGTGGTTACCGTGGTCTATAAGGGCACCGCTAGCCCGATCTCACAAAACCATCTTGGAAAGGATTCGTGTCAGGGCAGGCTCTGTGCTGTAATCTTTCGCCACTTCGCGGCTGATTTGGCTAAGTCCAATCCACTTTTTTCTATGGCTCTGAGTTGCGACACAAGACTCTTCAGCCCTGCCGCATCTGCGAGTGGATTTGAGTAACGCGCCATGGGCGCAACTGCCAGGGCTCGGTCCGATTCCGTGGCGGTTGCGCCGTACCGGCGCGATTTCAATTTTTGCTGACGAAACGGCACGGCTGGAAGCCGTGCCCTGATACGAACCTACTTGCGGAACAAGTCGCCGACCGCATGCACCATCACCGGTCCGGCGATTTGGGAGATCGAACCGGTCAGAGGAATATCTTTTGGGCAGATTTCCACGCAGTGTTGGGCGTAGCCGCACTCCTGAATGCCGCCATCGCCCATGAGCGCGGTAAGACGTTCGCGCTTGAGTGAGGCCCCGGTAGGATGCGTGTTGAACAGCCGCACCTGCGCGATGGTGGCTGCGCCTACAAAGCCGGTGTCATCATTGAACTGCGGACAAACTTCCATGCAGCAGCAGCAGGAGATGCAACGGGAAAGCGGATAAGCTTCCTCCTGTTCCTCCATGGTCATGCGCGGCCCGGAGCCGAGATCGTAGCTGCCATCCACCGGGACCCAGGCTTTTACGGCTTTCAAATTTTCAAACAGAACGCTGCGGTCCACAGCCAGATCGCGCACGACGGGGAACTTGGAAAATGGCTCCAGCGTGATCGGCTGCTCCAGTTTGTCCACCAGCGCCGAGCAAGCCATGCGCGCCTTGCC
>CAZETZ010000013.1:0-53685 GCA_964514735.1 uncultured Acidobacteriaceae bacterium
TTGCGGGTTTCGTAGTTCAAGTTGGAAATATCGCGAATGGGGCGGTGAACGGGCAGATTCCCCAGACGCACAAAAACAACCATGCCGAATCCCAGCCCAAACAGGCAAAAAAGAAGACCAATCGAGAGCAGGGAGTGGCCGTTGAAGCCAAGGAAGGAAACCTGGGACAAGTCAGGGAGTTTAAGGCTGGCTTCTCCCCCGCTTTCTTCAGCAAGCGAGTAGGAAGAACACAGGGCCAGTACCAGCAGCGAGCCAACCAGTGTCTTGGCCGCGCGCAATCCATGTGACGCAACACTTGTGAGCAAGGTGCGCATTCGATTTCCTCCGGGATGAGAGCTCAAGTCAGAACGACGGGTTGAAATCCACTCCAGGTGTAGAACACCGCGCTCTTTTGCCGCTACAAAAGCGTTCCTCGCTGGAGTTCCGAACGCGCTTCCACCGCAAGGCTTTATGGGGAATGCTGAGCTTGGCCGCGCCGGATTGTGCCGGTTCGAGCCGAAGTCTGGAACCCGGCACGTACCACACAAAACTCGCTTTTATAACACGCGGGACAGGGTAGGTCAAACCGGGGTTGACTGTGGAAGAGCCTACCCACATCGTATCCCCCTAGCGAACTTTTCTGAGTGGTAGTTAATCCTGTTTCCGAACGGCTAATTCTTATTTGGGACGCTCGAACCTAAGTTTCGCTAATTCACGCTACGAGTCTTCGCAATTTCAATTACATAGAGAAAGGAAGGAAATGGCAGGGTGGGTGCTCTTCCTTAAATTGCTCATGTTCTGTAGCCAAGTTGCGAATCGAACCATGCCTTCCTTGCAGAAATGTGGATGGCGTATCTGGGTTGGCTGATTGGTCAGGGGTTGGGGTGCGAGTTCGAGTAGAGGAAATTCACAGCCTAACTATCTGTAAGCAAACATTTTAGTTTGCAGCGACGCATGGAAGAGATGGGGCGGAGCTGTGTCCTCGAAGGCCAGGTTCATCGAGTCATGGAAGGGCTGTCACAAAAGGCTGGAAACGGAGCAGAGGAGAGTCATTGGTATGCCCTGTATACCTGTGTGAACCAGGAGAAGCAGGTTGCCAGCCGGTTGGACCGGCAGGGGATTGAGTTTTACCTTCCGCTTTATCGTACGCTGCGCCGGCGCAGTGACCGCCGCGTGGCCTTGAGTCTTCCCCTGTTTCCTGGTTACTTGTTCGTCCACATGGCCATGCGGGAGCGGAGGAGAGTGATTGAGATTCCGCGCGTGGTGCGGCTGGTCGGAAACGGGGCTGGCCCTTGCCCGGTCCGTGACGATGAGATTGCAGTTTTGCGCCGAGGACTCTCCGGCCAAGTACACGCCGAACCCTGCCAGTATTTGACCGCAGGCCGGCGCGTGCGTGTGGTAAACGGCCCATTTCAAGGGCTGGAGGGGACCCTGGTCCACCGCCGACAGGGCTGCCGCCTGGTGGTTAGTTTCCACGCCATCATGCGCTCGTTCATGGTGGAAGTCGGTGAACAGGATGTCGAACCCGCGTAGTCCAGGCCTTGAAGTGGCAAGCCGGTGCTGGCGCGACGATGGTCGGAAGATTATGGGAACCAGACTGGTGCGCTTGAGTTTGACGATGGTGATGGTCCTGATGGCCAGCCGCTTCGGCTACCCGCAAACCACAGTCGTGACCCCGCAAGCGTCGCCCGACAGTTGTGAAACCGGCGATTGTCTGGCCAATGGAAAAAGCCCCGAACCGCAAGGCAAAATCCGCAACCTGCCTTACCGGGTATGGCAGGTCGACGATGCGGCGATGCAAAGCGACGATAAGCAAGACAAGAAAAACGACCGGCGCGGCAAGCCGGCCAGGGATGACCGGGAGCTGGCGGAGGAGGAGCGCGCTTTCCCCGAATTGGAATCCGAGACCGAGTTCCAGCAACTGGTGGAACGGGTGGCGGGCGGCGCGGTGCCGATTTTTGGCAGGGATTTCTTTTTCAACAGCACCAAGCAGAGAGCTTCGCTGGTGCGGGTCCCGGTTTCTCCGGATTATGTATTGGCCGAGGGCGACCATCTGTTGATTCATATCTGGGGGCAGATGGAATTTAGTTCTCGCGTCATCGTGGACCGCAACGGGCAAATTTTTCTGCCCAAGCTGGGCATGATTACCGTAACCGGCGTGCGTTACGACCAGTTGCACGATTATCTGAAGAACAATATCAGCCGGTCGTTCAAGAACTTTGACTTAAGCGTCAGCCTGGGGCAGATGCGCTTGATTTCGGTGACCCTGGCCGGCCGGGCAAGGCACGCCGGGCGGTACGGCCTAAGTTCGGAAAGCACGCTGGTCAATGCCCTGACCCGCTCCGGCGGACCGATGGCAAACGGTTCCATGCGTCACATCCAGCTTAAGCGGAAGGGCAAGATCATCGCCGAGTTTGACGCCTACGATTTGCTGGTGCGCGGCAGCGATGCGAATGACACCACCTTGTTGTCCGGGGATGTGATCTACATCCCGCCGGTGGGCCCTCAGGTGGCGGTGCTCGGCAGCGTCAATCAGCCGGCGGTGTACGAACTGAAGGGGGCCACCACGGTCGGCGAGCAAATTGAAGCTGCCGGCGGGTTGAACGCGACTGCGGACCCCCGAGGGCTCACGCTCGAAACCATTGAAGATCATGTGCGCAAGGTCGAAAGCCTGGCATTCGACGAAGCCGGGAAACAACATCGGCTGCGCGACGGCGACATCGTGCGCGTGCTCCCGGTATCCCCGCGCTTTGAAAATGCGGTGACGCTGCGGGGCAATGTCGCCCGTCCCGGGCGCTACCCGTGGCGGCCGGGAATGCGGGTCCAGGACCTGATTCCCTCCCGCGAGGCGATCATAACCAGCGGATACTGGATGGCGCAGGATGCCATGGGGCAGACCCCGCCCGGTTGGCTCGAGCATCCCTCTGGGAGCAAGCCAGTACCTGAATCCATTTTGGACCCGGGAAACGCAGTGCGCCAGGATGGCAATCTGGAAGCCGGCCAAAGCCCTGGTTCCCCGGTCGCACCCGAAGCCCTGCCGGCGACCGTTCGCAGCCTGGCCGAGATCAACTGGGACTATGCGGTGGTGCAGCGCCTGGAAGCCTCCGACCTGACCACGCGGTTACTGCCGTTCCATCTCGGCCACGCGCTGCAGGACCCGAACAGCGCCGATAACCTGGCGCTTGAGGCCGGAGATGTCGTGACCATTTTTTCTCAGCGCGACCTGTCGGTGCCGGCCGAGAACCGCACCAAATTTATTCGCGTGGAAGGCGAGGTCCGGGCGGCCGGAATCTACCGCGCCCAGCCGGGAGAGACACTGCGGCAAATCGTGGCCCGCGCCGGCGGTCTTACCCCCCAGGCCTATTTATTTGCCTCGGTGTTCGAGCGAGCATCCACGCGCCGCGAACAGCAGGAAGAATTGGACCGCATGCTCCGCGATATGGAGCAGGAGATGCATACCAAAGCGGCCCGGGTGGTTTCGACCATCAGCCCGGAGGAGCGGGTGGCGGGAAGGGAAGAGCTGGAGATAGAAAAGAGCATGATCGAGAAACTGCGCCAGTCCCCGGTTTCCGGGCGGATCGTGCTGGACTTGAAGTCCGCCGACAGAGGTCTGGATTCATTGCCGGCCCTGCCCCTCGAAGACGGCGACCGCATCGTGATTCCGACACGGCCGGCCACGGTCGAGGTGGTGGGCGCGGTGTACAACCAGGGAGCGTTCCTCTACCGGGAAGGCAAGAGCATGCGCGACTATCTCAGCCAGTCGGGCGGGGCGACCCGCAATGCCGATGCGGGACGGATGTTTGTCGTCCGCGCCGACGGGTCGGTATTGAGCAAGCAGATGCGCAGCCGATTGTGGAGCGGCGGGCTTGAGTTTTTGCGCATGGTGCCGGGCGACACCATCGTGGTGCCGGAGCGGATTCGCAGCTCCAACCTGGCGCGGGGTTTCCGCGACTGGTCGCAGGTGTTTTCCCAGTTCGCGCTGGGCGCCGCCGCGCTGCGGGTGATCGCTCCCTAGCCGCGCAGTCCACCCGATGGAAACCAGCCCCGCAGAGACGGTGGTCCCGGAAATCAGCCAAGGCCGATGGCTGATCGTCGCCGACACCCTTGCCGCTTCCCCGCCCGCAGGCAAGTCCAATCTGGCGGGGGGACTGGACTTGCTGATCGGGGCCGCGGAAAATCTGCGCGGCATCCTGGGGTTTACCCTTGGCGCGACCCTACTGGCGTTGCTGGTCGCTTGCCTGTTGCCGAAGACCTATACCGCCGCCACGCAATTGCTTCCCCCTCAGCTCAACACGTCCTCTGCGATTTTGGGGCAGGTCAACGAGCTGGCCAGCCTGGCCGGCCGGGACATGGTGCGCAATCCAAGCGCGATTTTTGTGGGGCTGCTGCGCAGCCGCACGGTCGCGGAGAGGCTGGTCGTCCGCTTCGACCTGGCGCGGGTGTACCGGGCGCGGCTGGTCTCCCAGGCCATCGATCGTCTGGGACAACGCACGGCCGTCGAGGCCACCAAGGATGGGACCATTGTGGTGACGGTGAGCGACGGCGACCCGCGGCGCGCGGCCGATCTGGCCAACGGGTATGTGGAAGAGTTGGTCCGCTTGAACCAGAACCTGGCAATCGGAGAAGCGGCGCGGCGGCGGACATTTTTCGAAGGCCAGGTCCGCGAGGCGCGCGAGCAATTGGCCAACAGCGAAGAAACTCTGCAACACGTGCAGGAACGCACCGGGCTGATCCAGTTGGATACCCAGGCCAAAGCGACCATCGACGCCGCAGCCATGCTGCGGGTGCGCATTGCCCAGAAAGAGGCCGAGCTGTACCGTATCCGCACCTATGCCTCCGAGCAAAACTCCGATACCGTGCAAGCCCTGGCTGAGCTCCATGCCCTGAAGGAACAATTGCGCAGCCTGCGCGAGCCGGGCGGGGACGGGATCGATGTCCCGATCTCAAAAATACCTTCGACCGGGCTCGCCTATTTACGCCAACTGCGCGAGGTCAAGTATTACGAAGCGGTGCTGGGGTTCCTGGAAAAACAACTGGAGAGCGCGCGCATGGATGAGGCCAAGGAAGGCCCGCTGATTCAGGTCATCGATCGCGCTGTGGTCCCCGACCATAAAAGCGGCCCGCATCGTTTCTGGATCACGGCGCTCGCGGCGGTGGCCGCCTTTCTGGCGGCGCTTGGCTGGGTTGCGGGAAAAAGCGCCCTGCTGCGCGCCCGCGAGAATCCGGTGGTGGATGCGCAACTGCAACAACTGCGCCACGGTTGGTCTGGCTGGGCGCCAGCGCCCCAAGAGACGGCACGGCGCTAACGGTTTTTCCTCATGCCCCCTACGGTCGCCTTGTTCGGCTTGAATCTGAGTTGCATGACTTACCTGGAGACGCTGGACTGGCTGGACCAGGAAGTCCTGCAAAAGCCCCCGGCCCGGGTCTGTGTCTTTTCCGCGAATGTGGACCAATTGATGCGGCGCCGCCACGATCCCGCATTCCGCGAGACCTATCGCTTCGCGGACCTGGTAATTGCCGATGGCATGCCGGTAGTCTGGTCGTCCCGGCTGGCGGGCCAGCCCCTGCCCGAGCGGGTGGCCGGGATCGACCTGATGCTGGGTCTGTGCCAGCGGGCGGCGCGCGGCGGACACCGCTGTTTTCTGCTGGGGGCGGAGCCGGAAGTCTGCGCCCGGGCCGGCGAAGTCCTGCAACAGAGCATGGCCGGCCTATTGCTCGGCGGCTGTCACCATGGCTATTTCCGCGAGGACGGGCCGGTCGTGGATGCCATTCACGCGTCGGGCGCCGACATTCTGTTTGTGGGCATGGGGTCGCCACGGCAGGAGCGCTGGTTGCAGAACAATTTTCCCCGGCTGGGCTGCCGCCTTGCCCTGCCGGTGGGCGGTTCTTTCGAGGTGCTGGCCGGGCGCCGGCGCCGCGCGCCGGTGCTGCTGCAGAAATCCGGCATGGAATGGGTCTGGCGCCTGGCGCAGGAACCCCGGCGGCTGGCGCGACGTTATCTGGTCGAGGACCTGCGCTTTCTCCCCCTGGCCTTGCGGGAGATTCGCTCCCGCCGCGGTTGGAAGGGACAAGCTTGAGGGTTGCCGCGGAGCGGGGGACCAGCCCCGCGCTGCGATCGGACCATGGCCATGCTGCGTGAACGGGCAAAATTACTGGGACGCTCGCTGATGGTCTTCGACCTCTGCACCGTGGTCACGATCTATCTGTCGGCGGCCCTGCTTTCGGGCCCGCAGGTCCGCCTGCAGGAACTGGTGTCCTCGCCGCAATTCCTGGTGACTCCATGCTTGTTTCTGCTGGCCATGAGCTGGTGCGGGGCCTACCGCTCGTTCCGCGTCCGCGCCTTGGGCGAAGAACTCTGGCTGATCGCGGGGGCGGTGGTCCTGGGCAGCGCGGGACGGCTGGTGGCCGCCTGGCTTACTCAACATGATTTGCCGGCGCGGCCGGAGTTGTTCACGTTTCTTACCCTGCTGGTGGCGGCGCTGGGCGCTGCCCGCCTGGGACTGCGGCTGACCCTGCGGGACCTGCGCAGCCGGGGCTACAACGTGCGCTACTTTCTGATCGTGGGCACTGGCCTGCGCGCCCGCGAAGTCCGCCAAGCCATGGCGGCGCAGGAATATTGGGGGATTCGGGTGCTGGGGCATTTGCGGGCGGCGCCGCAGTCCGGCCCCCCAGGGTTGCCCCCGGATGACATGGATGTTCTGGGTGATCTCCCTCACATCGACGATATCTTGCGGCGCTACGTGGTCGACGCAGTTTTCTTTGTGGTCGAGGAACTGGCCCCGGCGTCGTTGCAAACTGCGCTGGCAAGCTGCCGGAGTTTGGGGGTGCAGGCCCTGGTGGACCTCCATCCCTTCGAGCAGATGTCCGGATCTCTGCAACTCTCCGAATTCGCCCACTCGCCGCTGCTGGTGATCCAGCAGACCCGGCTGGAGGGTCCGCGGGCGGGGTTAAAACGGATCTTCGATCTTGGGCTGGCCGGGCTGGCCCTAGCCATTTTCTCGCCGCTCATGCTGGTGATCGGGGCGCTGATCAAGCTGAATTCTCCCGGTCCGGCCTTGTTCCGGCAACAGCGCGTGGGGATGCGCGGGCGGCGGTTCACCATGCTGAAGTTCCGCACCATGGTGGACGGGGCCGAGTGGTTGCGGGCCGCGGTGGAACAGAAAAACGAAATGGATGGGCCGGTCTTCAAGATGCGCCACGATCCGCGGGTGACCTGGGTGGGCCGTCATTTGCGCCATTGGAGTCTGGACGAACTGCCCCAGCTATGGAATGTGCTGGCCGGGCACATGAGCATCGTCGGGCCGCGGCCGCCTCTGCCGCAAGAGGTCGAGCAGTATGAAAGCTGGCAGCGCCGGCGCTTGAGCGTTCGCCCTGGGCTCACCTGTCTCTGGCAAGTCAGCGGACGCAATGAGCTCAGCTTCGAGCGCTGGATGAAATTAGACCTGGACTACATCGACCACTGGTCGTGGTGGCTGGACCTGAAAATTCTCTGGCGCACACTGCCGGCCATGGTGCGCGGCCAATAGATTCTGCCCAATTGCTCGAGCTGAATTTCATTCCCTCATGTGCGGCTTTTTCGGTTGCGTTTCTCCCCGCCCGCTGACCGCCGCGGAACTGCGCCGGCTGGAGCAGGGGACCTCCCGGCTGCGCCACCGCGGGCCGGATGACGAAGGCTTCGTGCTCATCGCGCCCGACGGCCGGGCCCGCTCGTTTCGGGGAAATGATTCGATCACGGAATGCGGCCACTTGCCCCACATCCGGACCGCGGCCGGGGAGAAAGCGAACAGCGCTTTGGGCGCCAGGCGTTTGGCCATCATCGACCTCACCGCCTGCGGGCATATGCCGATGTCCGACCAAGACGGCAATTGGCTGGTCTTCAACGGAGAAATCTACAACTACCGCGAATTGCGCGACGAACTGGTTTCCTTGGGGCACAATTTCGCGTCCCACTCCGACACCGAGGTCCTGTTGCGCGCTTATGCGGAGTGGGGGACGGCCTGCCTCGACCGGTTCAACGGCATGTGGGCCTTCGCGCTGTGGGACCGTCTGCGCGGGCGGCTGTTCTGCGCCCGCGACCGCTTCGGGGAAAAACAGCTTTACTATCACCGCACCCAGGAAGGCGCGCTTTGGTTCGCTTCGGAGATTGGCCCGCTGCGCCTGGTGACCGGCGGCCGCGAAGCTGTCAACCAGCCCTTAGTGTGGGACTTTCTCCTGTATGGTTTGGCCGACCACACGACCGAGTCGTTCTTTGCCGGCGTGGAACAGCTCATGCCGGGGACTTACTTGACGTTTCGCCCCGGGGAGCGGGCCCACCGGGTCCCCTATTACGACCTTCGTTCACGCTGCGCGCCCAGCTCGGCCGGCCCCGGGCAGGCCGCGGCCGCGTTGCGGCAGCATTTGCTGGATTCGGTTCGCTTGCGTCTGCGCAGCGACGTTCCCGTGGCCGGCTTTTTCAGCGGTGGACTGGATTCGTCGAGCATCGTGGCCCTGGCCGACCAGGTATTGCCATCGCTGAACGGGAGTTCTCCCTACAAAGTCCTGCGCACCTATACCAACGCCTATCCGGCGGGCCACCCTTACGATGAATCCCCGCGCGTGCGTTCGGCGCTTGAGCGATTGCGTGCCGTCGATGCCCGCTTTATTCCGGCTTCGGGGGAAAACTTCAAGCAGGACCTGTTGACCATGGTGGCGCGCCAGGAGCAGCCTTTTCACAACCTCTCCATTCTTGCCGGCTACCGCTTGTTGCGCTTGGCGCGCGAGCGCGACGGCATCAAGGTTGTGATGACCGGGGAAGCGGGCGACGAGCTGCTGGCCGGCTATCAGCGGGTCTATCTGCCGCTGCATTTGAGCCGCCTGCTGGCTTCCGGGCAATGGGGCGGTTGGCTGCGCGAGTCTCGGGCCTGGCGCTGGCCGACCGCGCTGCGCGCCTCGGCCCGAGGTTTTTTCCGCAAGCTGCCGCGAGCGTTGCGGATGGGCTTGCAGCCCTTGCGCAACCCCGTGGCCAGGCTGGTCAAGCGAGATTTCCTGCAGGCTTACCGCGAGCGCGATCAGTTGCTGACAGAGCAGTGGCGAGGGCTGGATCTCAATGGGCGGCTGCTTGCCGATATCACCCAATTCAACCTTCCGCAACTTCTGCGCCACCTGGACCGCAACGCCATGCACTGGTCGGTGGAGACGCGCGTGCCCTTTCTCGATCATCGCCTGGTCGAATTCGCCTGTTCGCTCCCGGAAGACTGGAAGTTGCATGGCGGTTACAGCAAATACATCTTGCGCCAGGCCATGGCGGCGGACTTGCCGGATGCGATTGTCTGGAACCGCGCCAAACTTGGTTTTGGCATGGAAGAACAATTTTGGCTGGCCGAATCGCTGGACTTGATGTCCGCTTCCACGGCTTTCGAGCAGTTCATCGATGGGCCCAGGTTGCGGCAAATCGTGCGCGGCCGCGAACGCGTGGAACAGGCCTATTGGCTGCCGATCTCGCTCGGCCTGTGGTTGCAGACCGCCTATCCGGGGCCGAACTAAATATGAAGTGGCCTGGAACCTTCCCCTGGACCCCCGAACTGGTGCGCTGCAACTTGTGCGGCCAATACGACGCCCAGACTTTGTTTTCCCAGGACCAGCACGGCTTGGGGCTGCGCACAGTGATGTGCCGCGGTTGCGGGCTGATTTACCTGAACCCGCGCCCAAGCGAGCGCGACTATGAAGAATTTTACCGCCACTGGTATCACCGGCTCTATCCGGCGCGCGCCGCCTTCAACGCCGGGCATTTGGGCGGCCGCATCGCGGCCGAAACCGCCGAGCTGCGCTGCCAGGCCTATGCGCCTTTTCTGGGCGAGCGCGCCCGGCTGCTGGAGATCGGGCCGGGCGAAGGGGCATTCCTGGCGGCGGTGCACGCCCTGCGGCCGCGCAGTCAGGTGCGCGGGGTGGACCGCTCTCCGGCGGAGGTCGCAGCCTGCCGCGGGAAGGGACTCGACGTGCTAGAAGGCACAATCGAAGACCTGCCGTCCACTTACAGCGGCAATACTCATGCCGCGATATTTCACGTATTGGAGCACTCGCTCGATCCCCTAGGCCTGCTCCGTCAGGCCGCACGGTGCCTCAACCCGGGCGGGTATCTGCTGGTCGAGGTCCCCAATGTCCTGGGAAGCTGGCAGGGCCTGGGCATGTTGCATGTGGCCCATCCTTATTTATTCGCGCCCGCCACGCTGGGACGCATGCTGCGCACCGCGGGCCTGCAAATCGTGCAATTGGAGGCGCTCGAGGGCCGGTTTTTCCAGTCGAGCCTTCGGGCGGTGGCCAAACGCAGCCGCGAACCGGACCGCTTTCCGTTGCCCTCCATGCCGCCGGTGGAAACCGTCGCCGCCCTGTTTGCCGAGAAACTTGCCGGCTGGCGGAGGGAGTTGATTGCCGCCCGGATCAAGCGCCAGGGTTCGGAGTGGCTGGGGCCGCGGTGGACGGCTGTCTTATGGGAGCGGACTACGGGACGGGAATGGGCGCATTGGTTGGAACGTCCGGGCAGGGAGAACTGAGGAAGGGCCAAATATGCGCATCGCGGTGATCGGGGGCGCCGGCTTTACCGGCTCGCATCTGGTGTCGGCCCTGCTCGAACAGAAACATGAGGTGCTGGTGTACGACAACCGGTTCACCTATCCAAGTCGCGCGGAACTGCCCTGGCTGCCGCGGGTGGACGCCATCGAAGCCGACATCCGCGACCAAAAAAAGCTACGCCAGGAACTATTGCGCTTTGCCCCGCAGGTGGTCTGCCATTTGGCCGCGCTGCACTACATTCCCGATTGCGACCGGCACCCAGCGGAAGCCTTGCGGGTGAATGTGGAGGGAACGCTCAATGTCATGCTGGCGGCGGCTGAAGTCGGTCCGCTCCAGGCGGTGCTGTTTGCGTCCTCGGTCGCGGTGTATGCGCCCACCGCCGCGTATCACAGCGAAACCGACCTGCCCCTTCCCAGCGATATTTATGGTCTATCGAAATGGCTGGCGGAACAGGTGGTCGAGCAGTATGCCCGACAAAGGAAAGTCAGCCATCTCAACTTGCGTTTTTCCAACCTCTACGGCCCAGGCGAGACCAATCCGCATGTGGTGCCGACGGTGCTCGGGCAGCTTCTGGAAGGAGCCAGGACCCTGCAGTTGGGCAGGACCGACCCCGCCCGCGATTTTCTTTATGTGGAGGACCTGGTGGAGGCACTGTTGCTGGCGATTCCTTACGCCCTGCGCCAGGAGACCCATCAGGTGCTGAATCTGGGGCCGGGCCGGGAGTGGACGGTGCAGGAAGCGGTGGACATTTTGTGCGGGCTGAGCGGGCGAGAGATCCAGATCGTGCGCGACCAAAAACACATGCGCGCCGTCGACCGCATGCACCTGCGCTCGGATATTTCCCGTGCCCGGCAATTGCTGGGTTGGGATCCCCGGCACGATTTGCTGGCGGGGCTGCAAAAAACTTTTGCCGCGGAACGGGCCAGGCACCCCGCGCGCCTGGCGGTGGCGCCGGTTGGACGATGAAGATCGCGCTGGTTGCCAAAGCGATTTACCCCGTGCGCGGAGGGGTCGAACTGCACGTCCATAACCTGGCCCACGCGCTGGCCGGACTGGGCCATGAGGTGCGTGTGTTCAGCGGCCACGGTCCGGCGCTCGAATCGCGTCCCAACGGCTATGCCTTGAGCTCCGGGGTGAAGGCCCCGGCGCTGCTTTCCGCCTTCCGCCGGGACCAATTCGATGTAGTCCACGCCCACGGCGCCCGCACTCCGCTTGCGGCCTGGGGCTTGTTGGCCGGCAAGGCGCTGGGCTTGCGGACGGTGTTTACTCCGCATTGTTTTTATCCCGCCCAGGACTGGCGCGGGGCCTGGAAACGCCGGTTGTTCGACCCTACGTTGGGAAAATTGTCTTTGCGGGGAGCCGACCGCATCGTGTGCCTGACCGAAAACGACCGCCGGGATGCGATCAAAAATGGGGCACAGGCGGAAGCGGTCCGCATCATCCCCAATTCCATCTGCTGGCCCGGGCCGGTCGATCCCGCTGCCGTGGACGGTTTCCGCGAGCGTCACCGGCTGGGGAAATTTCTGTTAAGCGTGGGACGCCTGGACCGGGTCAAGCGGGGCGACTTCCTGATCGCGGCGCTCCCCCATCTTCCCGCGGATTTGCACCTGGTATTGATTGGCCCGGATGCAGGATGCGGGACACCCTGGCGGCGTCTGGCCCTCGCCCAGGGAGTAGCGGGACGCACCCACTTTATTTCCGAAGTTTCAGATCAGGAGCTGCAACTCGCCTACCGCGCCAGCTTGGCGGTGGTCATGGCTTCCGCCTACGAAGGCTTGCCCACGGTGTTGCTGGAGGCGATGGCGGCCGGAGTGCCGGTCATCGCCGCTCACGCCGGAGGCATCGGCTATCTGTTGCAGCATGAAGTGAATGGTTTGCTGTACCCCGGCCTGGACCTTCCGGCTTTCTGCGCCCAGGTGACCCGCTGTCTGCGCCGGTTTCCGCAAGCGATGGTCCGGCATGCGCGGCGGCAAGTGCGCGAACACTATTGCTGGGAGGTAAACGCTCCCCGGGTGGCTGCGCTTTATCGGCGCGATGAAAACTAGCGGAAATTCTCCGGAAGTAAGCTGGGACGAAGTCCATCAGGCCTTTGCTCCCTTTGCCGGGAGCTGTCTCTATGCCATCCGGGCGGAGGCGTTTTTTCACCTGGCTTCGCGCCACCATCGGCCAGGACAGTTCTGGATGAAAAACATCTTCTATCCCGCCGCGGTGCGCTGGCGATCGCGGGCCGGCGCTTCACGCCCGCAGGCGGCGGTACCCAGCCCTTATTGGCTGGTCTGCGATTACGGTGCGGAGCCGGGGTTGGGCACGCTGCTCCCGCTGCTCCGGTCCTGCCCGGAAGCGGCCACGCTGGTGGTGAACGCCCAGGTGCTGGCGGCGCAAGGCGGGGGACTCGCCCAATTACCCCAGGTGTACACCGTGTGCGCAGATTCCGGACCGCGGGACCCATGGCGCTCACGCTGGCGGAGATCGAGCGCCGATTACCGGCGGCTGTACGAAATGTTTCCTTCCCGCCTGCGGCCCTGGCTGCGTGCGTCCCGGCGTGTGGTGCAGGCGCTGTTGGCCCGGGCCTACGGTTACGAGCAATTTTATGAGGAACGGTTCAGCCGCCATTCCCCCCGCGCGCTCATCACCCACAATGACTTCACGGCGCTCAGTTATTTGGCCGGGGAAGTGGCCCGCCGCCGGGGCATACCCGACTTTACCTTGCAGCACGGGTTTCCCAGCCAGGAGTATTTCCCGGCGTCGGCTTCCCACTATCTGGTGTGGGGGACGGCATTTCAGCAGGCAATGAACGGGCGCGCGCGGAATGGGACCCGCTTTGCGCTGACGGGGGCGCCGCGGCTCGACGCCATCGCTTCCGCGGAAGAAAGGAGAGACGCGGCGCGGGAAAAATTGTCGCGCTTGCGCCTGATCGTTCCCGGCAAACTCAATGTGCTGTTTCTGTCGCAGAGCCATACCCCTTTGTTCTCGCCGAGCGAGCACCACCAGATCCTCTCGCTGGCCGGGTCGCTGGCGCAGGAGCCTTGGATCCACCTGATGGTGCGGCCGCATCCGCAGGAAGCCATGGGGGTTTTCCACGCGCATGCCGGTTTCCGCCACGCGGCCATCATTCCTCCAAAGATTTCGCTGACCGAAGCGGTGCTGGCCTCGGAGGTGGTGGTCTCGGTGAACTCCACCGCCATGCTGGAAGCGGCGTTGCTGCATGCGCCCGTGGTCCAACTGGCTTTGCCCTCGCTGGAACACCGCCTGGGATTGCTGCGTTTCCCCCGCCAGGCGAGGGACGCGGATTCGGCCCGCAGCCAACTGTGGCAGTTGCGTGCCCCCGCGGAACGGAGCGAGTGTGTCGGCGCGCAGCAGCCGCTGGTTCGCGCCTGTGTCCATGACCCCGGCCGGGGAACGGAGAACGTCTGGCGCTATATTCACGATCACTCCGGCGAGAAGCGGGGGGCGCCCGTCGCATCCGCCGGCCCGGCTTGATTCATGGATCTGTCCTTCCTCAAATTTTTTTTCTTCTGGCTGGCGGTGCAAAACCTGGTCCTCCCCTGGGTCTATCATCGGCGCCTGCTGCCGGCTGTGGCCATCGGGGCCCTGATGGCCACCAAAGAAGTGGTGCTGGGGCTGGCGCTGGTGGCGCTCAGTTTCCGTTTCTGGAAAAAAGATTGGCGCCTGGTCCCCGCCGACAAGTTTGCCGGCGCTTACGCTGTCTTGCTGGCTTTCTATTTGTTCTGCGGCCCCTGGTGGCTTGGCGGGTCGGCCACGTTTGCCTTGCGCGCCATCTCCCTGCGCGGCCTGGTTTCGCTGGTGCTGTTCTACTTCTGGGGACGGTTGTCGTTTCTTGACCTGGGCCAGTTGCGGCGGCTCGCCCGGTTTATCGTGGGTGTCCAGGTGATCGTCGCCCTGTTCGGAATTTTTGAGTGGTCTTTTCTCCCTACATCGTTCTGGAGTGACACGGTCGGCGCCGGCGCCTTCATGCTGGACGTCAAAGGCCTGCTGGAAAACCAGAACGTGGTGAATGGCCTGCCCTCCAACCTGTTTGTGTTTGGCATCCGGCGGTCGATCTCCAGTTACGGAGACCCGCTGGCCATGGGCATTGCCAGCGTCTTTCCCTTTCTGGTATGCGTGGCCTGGCTGTTGCGCAATCCGCGGCTTGCTCGGGTGACGGGCAGCCGGGTGGTCTGGCAACTGGCGGCGGTGGTGATCGCGACCGCGCTGCTGCTGACCATCGGGCGCGAATCCATGGGGGCGGCCGCGCTGGGCGTGTTCGCGCTGCTTGCGGGGAGAGGGAAGCTGTGGCAGACCGCGGCTACGGCAGTGGTCCTGGGCGCCGGGTTTCTGTGCTTACCGCAGCTGTGGGGTTACGTGATGGACACGGTTACATTTCGCGAAGCCAGCGCTGCCACTCACTTGCGATTTCTTTATTCCGGATGGGAACAAATTCCCGGCATGTTGTTTGGCAAGGGGCTGGGCGAAGCGGGAGGATGGGCGTTTTCCCTGGCCGGGGTGAAATCGGAGGTGGGAGAAAACTCGTATTTCGAATTGATGTCCCAGACCGGGGTGTTGAGCGCCGTCCTGTTGCTGCTCTTTTTGTTGGGCTTGGCGAAGCAAGGGCTGGAATACTCCCGCAAGTTTCCCGATCCGCTGATTTCGGCGGTGTTTCAGGCGGCTGCGGCGCACATTTTTGCCCGCGCTTTGATGGGAATCTTTTCGCCATCGCTGTTTGGGGTTATTCCCCTGGCCAGCTTTTTTTTTCTTTGCGGGGCGGGCTTCACCGCCCTGCAGCGGAGCGCCGCCCACCCGGTAGCGGGGGCGCGGCGCGTACTGGTCTTGAAGTCAGCCGACCCGCTTTACTCCGATTCATGCTGGCCGGCAACTGCCCCATGATGGAGGTTGCGCCCGATGCAGCCTCCGCGCCGTGTTTCTGCAATGTCCGCGAAGGGTCCATCGCCGTGTTTCTATAAATGAAAAAGATATTGGTGGTGTTCGGCACTCGCCCGGAAGTCATCAAGCTGGCCCCGGTGGTCCGCCGATTACAGAGCAGCCGCGTGTTGCGTCCGGTGGTGTGCGTGACCGCCCAGCACCGCCAGATGCTGGACCAGATGATGCAGGTCTTCGGCCTGCGCCAGGATTTCGACCTCAATATCATGACCGAACGCCAGTCGCTGGTCGAAATCAGTCAGCGGGTGCTGGACGGGGTCAGCCGGGTGCTGCGCCAGGTGCGTCCGGCGTGCGTATTGGTGCAAGGGGACACCACAACCACGTTCGCATCAACCCTGGCCGCTTCCTATGCGGAAGTGCCGGTGGCGCACGTCGAAGCGGGCCTGCGCACCTATGAGAAGCACCCCTTCCCCGAGGAGATGAACCGCCGCCTGACCGCGCAATTGGCCGACCTTCACTTTGCCCCGACCTCCGGGGCGCGCGACAACCTGCTGCGCGAAGGGGTCCCGCGGCGGCGGGTCCTGGTGACGGGCAACACGGTGGTGGACGCGCTGCGTTGGATGTTGCGCGGGGTCAATGGCACCCCGGCCGGGGTAAACGGACTCAGCGGGATTGACTGGAAGCGCGACCTGACGGTGCTGGTCACCGCGCACCGCCGGGAGAACTGGAACCAAATGGAACGCATCTGCCGCGCTCTGCGCGCGCTGGTGCGGCTGGATCCGCGCGTGCACGTGATCTTTCCCATCCACCCCAATCCGGTGGTGCGCGAAGTGCTGCATTCGCAACTGGAGCGGACCGCGCGCGTGCACCTGCTTCCCGCGCTACCCTATGCCGGGTTTCTCGGTCTGATGAAACATTGCCGCGTGGTGGTCACCGATTCCGGCGGGGTGCAGGAAGAAGTCGCAAGCCTGGGGAAGCCGCTGGTGGTGATGCGCAGGAGCACCGAGCGTCCGGAAGTGATCGCCTCCGGCTGCGGCGTGCTGGCAGGCACGCAGCCGGCCATGATTGTGCGCGCGGTGGAAGAAGCGCTTTCCCGTCCCCATGGCCGGCGCCACAGAAATCCCTTTGGCGATGGCCGCGCTTCCGAACGGATCGTGCGAGTGCTCGAAGCCAGGCTGGCGAAACTCTCCCCGCAGCAGCGTCCCGCCTCTCTCTGCTGAAGCCGTTGTCATGACCACTGCCTCTTCCCCGGCGTCATCCTCGCCCCTTTTGTCCTCGCTTTCTACTGAACCAAGCGTCGTACTCATCAAGCGCAGGGCCGCGCAGGGAATGGCCACGCTGGCTGTGCGTTATGGGCTGGTGATTGGCATCAATGTGGCCGGAACGGTAGTTTTATCGCGCCGCCTGGGGCCGTCACTTTGGGGAGTCTTCGCCATCGCCCAACTGGTCTACCTGAGCAGCCAGGAAGTGTTCGGACGGGGGCTGGCCTCTTATCTTATTAAGAAGGACAGCGCGCCCTCTGCCGCCGATGTTCGCAGCACGTTTGCGCTGCAGAATTTGCTTGGCCTCGCGGCCGCAGTGGTCACGGCAACGGCGGCGCGCCCGCTCGCGCGTTGGTATGGACACGAGGAACTGCGGGGCCTGCTTCTGGCCGCGGCGCTGGCTTCCTACGGCTATGCTTGCCGCAGCGTCCCCCTGGCCCTGCTGGAGCGCGACTTCGATTACATCAAAGTCGCCATCATTGAAATTCTCGAGAGCATCGTTTTCTATACCGCCGCGATTGCGCTGGTCTGGTCCGGACACGCCGAGACTGGGCTTGCCGCCGCCGTCATCCTGCGCAGCTGGGGGCCGGCTTTGCTCACTTTCGCATTGCGGCCGGTGAAGCCCGCCTTGCGCTTTAGTTTGGCCGAGGCCGCGGCGATTGCCGACTTTGGCTTCTCGGTCGCCGCCAGCAGTTTGGCCAACATCGCCGTGTTTTCCGTGCCTGCGATTTTTGTGGGCAAACTTTCCGGCATGAAGGAACTGGGGCAGGCGCAGATGGCATTTTCTCTCTACGGCAACCTCCTTTTCGCCACCGCCGCGGTCGTGCGCCTGAATCTGAGCGCGTACGCGCGGCTCATCCGGCATGCGGCAGAGTTTGCCGCGATCGTAAACCAACATTTGCGAATGATGGCCGCTGCTCTGGTACCGGCCATCGTGTTGTTCGCCGGAACCGCGCCGTTGTGGACGGCGCTGGTCTTCGGGCAAAAATGGCAAGGGCTTTCCGCCCTCCTGCTGGCCCAGGCGCCGGGGTACCTGCTGGCCGCGGTGTTCTGGGGAGTGTTGAATCCGGCGCTGCTGGTTTCTGGCGGCCACCGTCAAATATTGTTCTGGCTGATGGGTTTCACCGTGCTATACGCCATGCTGACCCGGCTTTTGAGTCCGGGCTGGGGGGCGATGGGAGTTGCCATCGCATTCTCGGCGACCGAGATCGTTTTCCATCCTTTGTTGTTTTGCATGTACAGCAAGGCCCACGGCACGCTCCGCTACCGGGGAATTTTTTCTGAGATCGGGTTGGGCGCGGGATTTTTGTTTTTCTTATGGTTTTGCGCGGGCCACAGTCTTTGGTCCACGATGGTCTGCATCGCGGCTTATATGGCTTGCTGGTGCGGACGGAATTATCGTCTCCTCCGTCAGGTTGCAAACGGGGCATTCATGGAGAGCATACGGCCGATGGCGGAGCGCTGTTGAGGGAAATGGGGCGGGGAAATGGAGTTCCCGTGTGCGATAACATTGGAAGCATGGGAACCGAAGGAAATCTCCTTCCTGATGGGCTAGATCTGTTGGAGCAGGCATGCAAGGACGCTGGCATTAGTCTCATGCCCCTTCTTGCGGCGACGTGTAGATGGGTAGATCCGAAGACATTCCATCGCCTTCCGATCTGGTATCCCGAGTATCACCGGGGAGCGCCGATTTATGACGCCAAGTACGAACGACAGTATACGAACAAGAAGCAAAGCGGGGAAGTTAATTTAAAGACGGAGCCGAATATACAGGCTGGCAAGGCGATCCGGCAGGCGATGGGTATTCCGGTAAGCTGGCGCGGCTACAACTGGACCGTGTGTCACATCTGGGGAATCGATGATCCGACCTTCCAGCAATCCAACGTGATCGTCCGCGACCCTTGCTACTACTCTTGTATAGGAAACATGGTTCTTCTGCCTACTCCTCTCAAGGCTTTGACGGATGCTGTCCCGGAAGTGAAACATATGCTTCGCGTGTGCGCCTACAATCTGTATGGATGGGTGCCCGTTGTCCCTGATGCCCCCGACTTGGCGGATAAAGTGGAACTTGTGCGCGGCGGCGCGGTTTTCCCCGACTATCCACAAAGTTGGCCGAGGACTCCCGGAGAAAAACAGCCGCCAGGGATTATGTCCTACAGTGCCGCAGTGGAAACAGCGATTCAGAAGCGCAAGAGGGAAATTAAACAAAGACTCGAAAGTGGGGCTTATCCACTGTACCCGAGAGATTCGGTGAGAAAGGCGCTCGAATTCTGGCGCATTGACCTCTCTTCCCCTAATACTGAGATTTGAGAGAAATCCGGGCGCGAAACATTAGAAGAACATTTAGCGAGAAACATCTTAGCCTTGGGAGTCAATCGCTTAGAAAAGAAATGGCTCCTCAGGTAGGATTCGAACCTACAACCCTTCGGTTAACAGCCGAATGCTCTGCCATTGAGCTACTGAGGAGTGTGGTGGATACGCCAGAAAGGAGTTTCTGAGTTTCCGCCACCCATCATATCATTCTCGACTGCGGGTGAACACCGGCATCAGGGCTGTTTTTTCGCGCTCTCGGGCGAGGGTTGGACTGCTTGCGGCTTGCCGCTTTCCGGCGCGTTTTCCAGGTTCGGTGGTTTTTCGACGTAGTGCACGATCACTGAAATCCGGCGATTGGAGGCGTCGAGCGGAGCGTCCGGTTTGCGCAGCTTTTGATCAGCGTAGCCCCGTACCTGAGAGACCTGGTCATTGCGCAGGCCTTCGGACTGCATCAACCGCCGGGCGGCATTGGCCCGGTCGGTGGAGAGCTCCCAGTTGCCGTAGTCGCGGCTTTTTACATAGGCCTTGGAATCGGTGTGTCCTTCAATCGAAATCTTATTGGGAAGCTTCGCCAGTTCTTCCGCCAGCATGTTCATCAGCTCCCGTCCTTTTTCATTCGGGCGCGGGCTGCCCAGGTCAAAAAATGTGCCGGATTCAGTCTCCAGCATTTCAATGCGGAGGCCTTCCGGGGTAATGGTCATCTCCACCTGATTTTTCAATTTATCGAAGTCCTTGATTTGCGACATGGACTTTTGCAGCTCTTCCTTTAACTGACCCATGTTGTCTTTGGAAATGGTCAAAGCTTCGCCGGTCCCGGTTTGGGTGGTGCCGGTTTTGTCGCCCTTCCCGGAGGGGTCTTGGAAGTACCCGGCAATGGCTTCTTTCACCGGCTTGCTGGTATTCAGCAACCACAGCACGATGAACAGGGCCATCATGGCGGTCACAAAATCGGCGTAAGCGACCTTCCAGGCCCCGCCATGGTGTCCGCCATGACTGACTTTCTTCTTAATGATGATGATGGGGCGGGTGTTATTCATGCTTACTGACCTGCGGCGGCGCCCTCGGCGGCTGCGCCGCCCTCTCCGCCGCCGCGGCACTTCTTTTCCAGTTCCTGAAACGAGGGCCGGACATGTCCGGGCACGGCGCGGCGGGCGACTTCCACGGCCATAATGGGCGCGGTCCCTTTGAGGAAGGAAATCATCACTACGCGCATGACCAGAAGGAAGGCGTGCTCTTCGTCGGCCATCTTGGTCATGTTGGCCGCCATGGGACCGATGAAGCCGTAGCAAAGCAGGATGCCAAGAAAGGTACCGACCAGCGCGGCAGCGACTTTATGCCCGATTTCCTCCGGCGGGCCGCCCAGGGCGCCCATGGTGATGACCACGCCCAGCACCGCGGCGACAATACCCAGGCCGGGCAACGAGTCCGCCATGGTGCTCAAGGAAGCGATGGGGACGCCGCCCCAGTGGTGATGGCTGTCCATGTCCATTTCCAGCAACTGGTCCAGATCGAAGGGTTCGGTGCCGGCCACCGCCATGCGCAGCGAATCGCAAACGAAGTCACAGAGGTGGTGGTCCTTGACGAATGCGGGATATTTCGAGAGCACCGGGCTTTTGGACGGGTCTTCGACATCGTTTTCCAGGGCCATCAGGCCCTCCTTACGGGCCTTGTTGAGCAAGTCGTACATCATCTTCAGCGAGTCCAGATAGAAGGCCTTGGTGAACTTCGACCCTTTGAAGATTCCCGGGATGCCGCCCGCAATCTTCTTGATCACGTGAAGCGGATTGGCGATGAAGACGGTGCCCAGGGCGGCCCCGCCGATAATGACCAGCTCGGCCGGCTGGACGAGCACTTTGAGGTTGCCATGCTCCATCAAATATCCGCCGACGATGCCGCCGATCACCACGAGTATGCCAATGATTGCGAACATAGCGCCTTCTATTTCCCCCCGGCCGCGCCCCGTGCCGGGGCCGCGGCGCTGGCATGATTTGTGCCGTCGGGTTGCGGCGAATTTTGCGCCCGTTCGAGCAGGGTGGCGATGCGGTCGCCGGCCTGGACGCTGGCGGACGCAAGCGAGGTGGTCACCATCAGGTTGTCTCCCCACCATTGCAGGCCGGCGCAGCCCACCAGTTTGTGGATCCGTTCGGAAGCCGCGGTGACCCCGGACGCGCTGGAATTCAGCAAGATGGCGAGAAACTGCGCCTCTTCCCACCTCCCCAAAAAATCGTTCGGGCGAAGGGCGTTTTTCATGGTTTGGGCGGTCACCCGCAGGATGGCATCCGCTGCCTCGCTGCCATAAGCCGAGCGGAATTGGTCCAGCGCCTCCACCTTGATCAACATGATGCCGAAGGGCAAATGATATTTTGCGAAACTCTCGAGGTTTTCCTGGAGATGGAACTCGGTGAAACTGTGGTTCGGCACTCCGGTGACTTCATCCAGACAGCCATAGACCGCTAGATTCCTTTCTTGACGCTCCCCGCTGCCGGCCGGCGGCCGGTCGAAGCTCTGGGCCACGCCCATGACCGACCCGTGCGGATCGCGCAGCGGCACCACCCATATGCGCACGGGAATGCGGTGGCCTTGGCGATGGCGCATGTCAATTTTTGCCTGGGTGGATTTCCCGTCGAGGGCGGCGCGGGCGATGGGGCAGGCAGCCCCGCAGAACTCGCAGGCCTTGCCGTCACAGTGGGGCAGCATGTTTTGCCGGCAACTGTGGCCGACCACTTCGTGGCGATGAAATCCGGTGACCCGCTCCGCGCCTTCATTCCAGAAGAATATTTTGCGCGCCCGGTCCATCAGGCAAACGCCGGTCTGCAAACTGTCGAGCGCGGTGCGGTAGATTTCCGGATCCTGAAAGTTCGACATGCAGACCTATGGAAGTTGGCGCAGCAACCGGTTGGGGGGCGCCACGGAGAAATTCATCGGCATTTTCCGGCCCGGACTTAACCGTGGACCAGGAGAACGAAAAACGTCCGGCCACTGTCAGGTATTAAACGTCCGTCCCTGCCCCAGTGGCCGTTGCGCTTCGATCCATTCGAGAGAATCAGTGGACCGCCGCCGTGGTCCCCGGCCAGGCCGGGCTGAGCACGGCGCGGATCGCATTCAGGAGTTCGGCGTTGTCCGCAGGCTTTTGAAAGAATGCGGTGGCGCCGGCTTTCATGGTTTTTTCCTTGGTGGATTGCGGGTCCCGCGCGGACAACACGATTACCGGGATCGTGGACAATGCGGCGCTCTGTTGCAAGCGTTCCAGGACCACAAAGCCATCTCCAGCGGGCAGGCCAATGTCCAGGATGATCAGATCGGGCCGCTCTTTTTGCGCCATGGCGATAGCGGAAAACCCGTCGGTAGCATAGGCGGTTTCATAGTGCTGGGATCGCAGACGCACATTCAGGCCTCTGCGCAGATCAGGATCATCGTCCACGATCAGGATTTTTGGTTTGTCCATTACCACTCCTCATTTCCAGGTTGATGGCCGCCGGCCCCCGCGTCTTGCGCTGCGTGATTCTGACGCTGGTTGGCCAGGGCCTGTTCAGTAATGCTATCGGCAATCTCCTGGATTTGCTTTATGAGAGGTTTCTTATCTGTTTCGGATGGGTGCTGGATGGGTGTGGTTGAAACCGAAGCAATGACATCGGATGAAACCTCGGGGTTCTGCGCGAGTTGCTCGATAATGCGTTTGGTGATGGCATCCGCGCCATGCTGATTGGCCGAAGCCAGGATTAAAAAAGTCTCATCCGCATCTTTGCTTCCCAGGGGAGGCAACAGCACATCTTTGTCTTGCATGATGCAGCGCTGTAAAAGTTCCTGGCAACGCTGCCGCGTGGCGTTCCAATTTCCCGCGCGTAACGGGGACGACGGCCGCAGTTCCACGCGGATCAGAGAAAAGAAATCCCGAAGTCTGGATTGGTGGGTAATGGCGGGAGAGATCTGCTTGGCCAGGGAGAACACCGGCAGGGTGAAGGTGAAAGTGCTGCCCTTGCCGGTTTCACTTTCCACCCAAATGCGCCCGCCGTGCTGGCGGACCATTTCCTTGGCGATGTAGAGGCCCAGTCCCAAACCTTTGCGGCTGTCGTCCACCGTGTCGGGGGCTTGATACATTCGCTCAAAGATCAGCGGGCGCGCATCCGGGCTGATTCCCATGCCGGTGTCGGTCACCGACACATAGACAAAATCGAGGTCGGTTTCGACCATGCAGGTCTTCACCACAATGGAGCCGCCGGACGGGGTGAACTTAATCGCGTTATGGATCAGGTTGGTAAGCACTTGCAAGACCCGCTCCGCGTCCGCCTGCACCAGGGGCGCCCGATGGTCCAGGCCGGCTTCCAGTCCGATCTGTTTTTCGGCCGCCACGGGGCGCAGCATGGCGACTGCCTGGCCGACTACGTCCGCGATGGCGATGCACCGGCGGTTGAGAGTGGCCTTGCCGGATTCCGTGCGGCTGGCATCCAGCAGATCGCCAATCATGTTGCGGAGCTGGTTTACGCTGCGCAGCATGGTAGCCAAATATTCTTTCTGCTCCGGAAGGATGGGCCCGGCCAGTCCATCCAGAAGAATGGTCACGAACTGGTGGATACAAGTCAGCGGAGTACGCAGCTCGTGCGAGACATGAGACAGAAATTGGTCCTTGAACTGCAATTGCTGCTTGCGGCTCATGTCCAATGAGGTCAGCAATCCCTGGCGTTCGATGGCGTAACGCAGGGCGCGCGACAGTTGCTTACTGTCAAATGCGCCCTTGACCAGATAGTCCTGCACTCCTTGGTGGACTGCCTTGACCGCCAATTCTTCGTCGTCTTGCCCGGAGAGCACGACCACGGGAACGTCCGGAACTTTGTTGAGGACTTTGCGGAAGGTTTCCGCGCCCCGGCTGTCGGGCAGGTTGAGGTCCAATAAGACCACGGAGGGCTTGTCGGCGGCCATGGCTTGCAGGCCATCGGCCAGCCGGTCCACGCAGGAAACGTCTACGTCGGACTTGCTTTCGACCAGACGCAAGCGGACCAGGTCCGCGTCTCCCGGATTGTCTTCGATCAGCAGTACGTGATTCGCGTGATTATTCATGTCTTTTCCTTGTCGGCAGGACTGCGTACTTGAACCAGTATTCACAGATGGAGGTCACGGTGGAGACAAAATCTTTTAAGTTACCCGGCTTGCTGACGTAGCTGTTGGCGCCCAGCTCCAGGCTGCCCTTGATATCGGACTTGGCCTGCGAGGTGCTGAAGATCACCACTGGGGTGCGCTTGAGAACGGGATCGGTCTTGACTTCAGCCAGGACCGCGCGCCCGTCCTTGCCGGGCAGGTTCAAGTCCAGGATCACGAGGTCCGGTGGACGAACACTGGAGTATTTCCCTTTGCGGCGAAGAAATTTCATGGCTTCGATACCGTCTGGGACGGTGCGAATTTCGTGCGAGCAGGAACAGCGCGATAAGGCTTCGCTGGTCAGGTCGCTATCGGCAGGATTGTCATCCACGACTAACACCTCCGGTTTGATCTCTATTTTCGGGCTGGTTCCCATGGTCGTTTGTCCCCGTTGGTTGATTTGCTGGCAGGCTGAACTTGAAGGTGGTCCCGCGGTCTTTTTCGGACTCCACCCAAATCCTGCCGCCGTGCCGTTCGATGATGCGCTTACAAATTGCCAGGCCAATGCCGTTTCCCGGATATTCATCGCGGGTGTGCAAGCGATGGAAAATCACGAAAATGTCGTTGAGATGGTCCGGTGAAATCCCGATTCCATTGTCCGCGACCGAAAACAACCACTCCTCGCCGTGTTTCCGCGCGGCGATCTGCACGATGGGAGGCTCGGGTTTGCGGAACTTCATCGCGTTGGCGATCAGATTTTGGAACACCTGCCGCAATTGGCCGGAATTCGCGTGAACCGCGGGCAAGGTACCGCAGTTCACCTGGGCGGCGTTGTCGCGCACGGCTGCTTCCAGATTGAGCAGGGCCTGCTGCACCACGGTGTTGCAGTCGGTGGCAGACATTTCCGTGCCTTCGCGCCCGGAGCGCGAAAAAGCCAGCAGGTCCTGGACCAGGGTCTGCATACGGGTTGCGCCGTCGACTGCGTAGTGAATGTATTTATCGGCCTGCTCATCCAGTTTGCCTTTGTACTTTTCCGCCAGCAACTGGGTATAGGCGGCGACCATGCGCAACGGTTCTTGAAGATCGTGCGAGGCCACGTAGGCAAATTGCTCCAGGTCCTGGTTGGTGCGGGCCAGTTCCTTCACTTTTTGCGCAAGTGTTTCCTCGGCTTGGTGGCGCTGCTGGCGCAATTGCTGTTCCTGCAAAGCGCGTTGGATGGCGCGCGGTAATTTCGGCAATGAGTCTTTGAGCACGTAGTCGGTCGCGCCCTGCTTGATGCACTCCACAGCCGTGGTGTCTCCCAAAGCCCCGGTGACCAGGATGACCGGGATGTCCAGGCCTTCTTCTCGCAGGATTTCCACGGCTTCAATCCCTCTCCACTGCCCCAGGTTGTAATCGGCGAGGACGATGTCCGGGCAAAGGGACCGCACTTTAGCCCGGAATTGTTCCGCCGTTTGGGCGGTTTCACTGGTGAAACGGAATCCACCCACTTTCAGTTCGCGGACAATCAGGTCGCAGTCGGCCTCATTGTCCTCGACCATCAGAAAGTGCAAGGCAGCGTCGCTCTTGACCGAGTTGGTTGACGAAACCGCTTTCGCAGTTCCCGCGACTGTCATGATTGCCCGGCTCCTTTCGCTGGCTTGCCGTTGCCGACCGGAGACTGGTTGACCACCAGCCAATACAGTCCAAGTGTCTTTACGGTGTCGCGAAACTGGTCGAAATTGACGGGTTTCTGGATATAACTGTTGGCGCCCAGGTTGTACCCGTCCACCAAGTCGCGTTCTTCCTTGGAGGAAGTCAGAATCACGACCGGGATGGTCTTGGTGCGGGGGTCGGCTTTAATCTGTTTGAGGATTTCGATCCCGCTGACCTTGGGCAGTTTCAAATCCAGTAAAACCACTTTGGGCGGATGGTCAAAGCACCGTTCGGCGTAAACTCCACGGCAAAAAATGAAATCGAGGGCTTCTTCGCCGTCGCGCGCGATCACAATCGTATTCGCCAGTTTTTCGCGGCGCAACGCGTGCACCGCGAGATCGGCATCATCGGGACTGTCCTCGACCAGCAAGATGTCAGTTTCCAGGATTTTCATGGTTTGGCTCCTACCGCAGCAGCTTCGGCGGGTGATGGGGCGTGTTCCAAACCGCCCAGGGTGAAATAAAAGGCAGCGCCCCGGCCGAGCTCCGCTTCGGCCCAGATGCGCCCATTGTGCTTCTTGATAATGCGTTGCGTGATGGCCAGCCCCACGCCGGTGCCTTCGAAGTCCTCGGCGCGATGCAGACGTTGAAATACGCCGAACAGTTTGCCGGCGTATTCCATGCTGAATCCAACCCCGTTATCGCGGACAAAAATGGCGGCTTTCCCGTCCACTTCCATCTGACCGATGGCGATGACAGCCTCGACCCGGGGACGGGAGTACTTGAGAGCGTTCGAAAGAAGATTTTGAAAGACCTGCCGGATTAACCCTGGATCGCACTCGACGAAGGGCAATGGCGCGATCTCCCACGTAATTTTTCGTCCCTTGGTATCAGGTTCCAGCATTTGTATGGTTTCCCGCACCAGGGAATCGAGTCCAGTGACCTGAAGGTGAAGGGCCCGGCGCCCGACGCGCGCCAGGTTCAACAGCTCGTCCACCAGCACACCCATGCGGTTGGCCCCCAGCTGAATGCGGTCCAGATACTCTTGCGCGGCGGGCGTGAGCGCGGCGCGATTTTCTTCCGCCAAAATTCCCGCAAAACCCGAAATATGACGCAAGGGCGCGCGCAAATCATGCGACACGGAATAGGTGAACGACTCCAGGTCCTCGTTGGTGAGGGAAAGGTCGGCGGCGTATTGCATCAGGTCGGCGTTGAGCTTGCGGACTTGCGCTTCCGCCTGGCGGCGCTCGCCAATTTCCTTTTCCAGGTCGAGGTTGATTTTTTGCAATTCGGCGGGACGAGGAAGGTCTAATGCCTGGGGAACGATGCGGATCAGCAACACGGCGGTGAGCACCGAGACCGCAGCGGTTACCGCTTTCAAGGCGCCGGAGATCCAGTAAACCGGGGTCCAGAGAGTAATCACCTCCATGATATGGGTCCCGCCGCAGGCCACGATAAAAGCCGCGAACAGCATGAAGATCCAGTGGAAAGGAACGTCGCGTCTTTTGCGGATGAAATGGACCAGGGTGATGGGGATGGAAAGATACGCGACCGCAATCAGCGTGTCCGAAACCGCGTGCAGCCAGATCAGCTTCTGATTCAGCAGGTAACAGAAGCTGTGTGGCAGAAACGGACTTGCGATATAAATTGCCGGCAAATGCATTTCTCTCCTGTGTTACAAAAGGCCGAAGCTCACGCTTGGCCCCCCGCCATGGCCGAGGCCATCTCCGGTTCGCCTTGCGCCGCGTTTCCGAGAGTGAAAAAAAAAGTCGCGCCCCGGTCCAGTTCCGCGTCGGCCCAGATGCGTCCGTGGTGCTTCTTGATAATGCGCTGCACCGTGGCCAGGCCCACCCCCGTGCCTTCAAAATCTTCGGCGCGATGCAGGCGTTGAAATACTCCGAATAATTTGTCGGCGTATTTCATACTGAATCCGACGCCGTTGTCGCGGACGAAAAGGGCGGTTTCCCCGTTGGCCTCCGTCCGGCCGACCTCGATTACGGCTTCGGGGCGCGGGCGGGAGTATTTGAGGGCATTGGAGAGCAAGTTTTGAAACACCTGCTTGATCAGGGTCGGGTCACATTCCACGAAGGGCAGCTTGGCGATTTTCCACTTTACCTGCCGGCCTTCCGCGTCCGGCGCCAGCATGGTCACAACCTCATCGACAATCGGATTCAGTCCCGTGACCTGCAAGTCGAGCGACTTTCTGCCCACGCGGGCCAGGTTCAACAATTCGTCGACCAGCAGGCCCATGCGCACGGTCGCGTCCTGGATCCGTTGCAGGTATTTTCGCGCCTGGGGATCAAGCGAGGCCCCGTACTCTTCCAGCAGGATTCCGGAGAAACCGGCCATGTGCCGCAAAGGGGCGCGCAAGTCGTGGGACACGGAATAGGTGAAGGCCTCTAATTCCTTGTTGGCCTCTTCCAATTGCGCGGTACGCTGAATCACTCTCTGCTCCAGCTCGCTATTCAGCTGGCGAATTTCCTGTTCGGCCATCCTTTTTTGGGTGATGTCGCGGAAGGCGACTACGCCGCCGCACAAGGCCCCATTTGCGTCTCGCAAGGGGTGGGCGTTGGCTTCGACCCAAACTCCTTGGCTGAGCGCGGGATTGCGCACAAACAGCTCGGCATTGCTGACCTCTCCGCCAATGGCGCGCGCCAGCGGATTTTGTTCCGGCGGAAAAGGCGTGATCGTGTCCGGCAGGAAGAGGCCGTAGTGTTCGCTCCATGCTTGAGTCGACAGTTTGGCGGGGCCGAGTCCAACAATTTTTTCCGCGGCGGGGTTCCAGATCACAAATCTCCCCTGCGCATCCGCCGCCACCAGCCCCTCCGCCATGCTGTCCAACACGGACTGCAACAGGGCGGTTTGGGTTTGCAGGGCCTGTTGCGAACGCATCAGTTCCTGGGCCTGGAGCGACAGTTCTTCCGCTTGTTCGGCCAGCGCAGCCTCGGTCCGTTTGCGTTCGGTGATGTCGCGCGCAATTTTGGAAGCGCCCACGATCGCGCCGCTGCTGTTCCGGATCGGCGAAATGGTGGCGGAAACATCAATCCTTCTGCCGTCCCTTCGTACACGGACAGTTTCGAAGTGGTCGATGCTCTCACCCCGCCGGACCCGCGCCAAAATGTCGGATTCCTCATGCGCGCGCTCCGCCGGCAAGAGCATGCGAATGGGTTGGCCCACCGCCTCCTCCGCGCTATAGCCGAACAATTTCTCGGCCCCGGAATTCCAGGCGGTGATGGTCCCTTCCAGGGTCTTGCTGACGATAGCGTCGTCGGAGGAATCCACGATGGCGGCCAGCCGTTCGCGCGCTTCTTCGTTGTGTTTGCGTTCCGCATCGCTACGATCGACGACCACCGCCGCCCACGCGATTAGCCCCCCGAGTAAAACCATCGTGATCAGGGACGACACCACCACGATGCTCCAGGCGGAAAACCACTCCACGGCGCTGATCTGCCAGCGGATCCAGCCCACAATGACCGGAACGAAAGCTGCCGGAAGCAAGCGGCGGGCCAGGCTTCCGCCCAAGCTCTGACTGCATAGCAGCGCGCCCAGTCCGTACTCCGTGCGCGAGCATACAAGCCCCAGCGAGAAGACGGTCAAGGTGACAGCGCTGGGCAAAGCCAGGGACAAGTGCGAGACATAGATGTGGGGATCGAAAGCAAAACCGAGGATGCCGAAGGTGGCGCCTGCCCCGGCGGTGAGGGAAAGATACTGGGCAGGCCAACGTTCCCGCCGGGTCCGCCAGTCGATGGTCAGCAGGGCCAAACCGAGGAGCACGAAAACTCCGGCGGTGATCGGCGACATGAGGCCGGCGCGCAAGCTGGTTAGCGTCACCGAGGCATCTTTGGCCAGCCATTGATCCATGCCAAAATCCCAGCCAAAGAGATTTTCCAGAAGGCTGAGCAGGCCTACCAGGCTGACAAGGGTGGCTGCGGTCCTGGCAATTGATTTCTTAAGCCATGCGAAGGAAGAATGGTTTGGTTTTCGAAGCAGCAACAGGGAAGTCCCGCCCAGCGCAAAACAACAGGCGGAGTTCACCTTCATCGTGACTGGGGCCGCTCCCCAGGTATTGAAAAACGGAATGGAGAAGACCCAGCCCGCTACGCCGGACAGGCCAACTGCCAGCGGGAGAACTCCAGCGGCAACGGCAAAGTAATTGAGCCGGCGCACCAATCTGGGGACAGTCTCGTAGACCATGCAATCCAACTCGTTCTGGGAAAACGGATTTGGCAGAAACAGCCCGGCCTCGGCAGCGGTCCCTGTCTGTAATCAGCATCGGCCCGGGGAGTGCGGTCTTTAGGTTTTACGGCTGTGGGAATTTCCCAATCGACATGTACCGGATTGGGAGAATGTCCGCGCCGAGCTGTCCCAATGGCCATGTACTGAACGTCAAAAGTTTTCCCCCGCGGAACTGCACCGACAAGTTGTTTGGTCCACTAAAGAGACGCTACGGTTTCGCCGAAAGACTATGTGGGTGTTAAGCGCCGCGAGGGGAATCCATGCCAACAGCGAAAACAAGAACCAGCCGTAGGCTTTGGTTACGAGACGTCCTGGAGCACGCAGCGAAGATCCACATTTGCCTGTTGTTGCTTGCGGCCGCGGCCTCCGCCGCGCAGGACCTGGGGGATGCGAGCCTGGAGGATTTGAGCAATATTCAGGTCACCTCGGCCTCGAAGAAAGCGGAGAAACTGGCCCAGGCCCCGGCCGCAATCTACGTGATTACAGGCGAAGACATCCGTCGCGGCGGGTTTACGACGCTGCCGGAAGCGTTGCGTACGGTCCCCGGATTGTATGTGGCCCGCACCAACTCCCACATCTGGCAAGTCAGCACCCGCGGGTTCAGCGACCTTAATAATAATAAGATGCTTGTCTTGGTCGATGGCCGCAGCGCATACACGCCGGAGTTAGGCAGCGTGTTCTGGGATGTTCTGGATATTCCGCTGGAGAACATCGACCGCGTCGAAGTCATCCGGGGCCCGGGAGGCACGTTATGGGGCGCCAACGCTGTGAACGGGGTCATCAACATTGTGACCAAGAGTGCGGACAAGGCCCAGGGAGTTTTGGTCTCGACCTCGGCGGACATTGCGGAAGGTTATACCTCGACCGTGCGCTATGGAGGGCAAGTCGGTTCCGGTGTGAGCTATTACGTGTTTGGCAAGGCGTCTTACTGGGAGCCGATGGCCTCTCCTTCAGGAGGCGACCTTTCCGACGGCTTCGGCATGCCGCAGGCCGGGGCCCGGATGGATTGGAAAGTTTCCGATAAAGACAGCCTGAGCATTGAGGGCGCGAGTTTTGATTCCAGGTTTCGCAGCACCGTGTTGCAGACCACGATCCCCGCGACTTATTTGTTGAAAGGCAGCAATGTGGTGCTTCACTGGAAACACAAATTCTCGGACCGTTCGGACACGGACACCACCGCCTATTGCGACTGGTATACGCGCTACGGCGGGCCGGGAGAATCGCGGAATACCTGCGACTTCGAGTTTCAGCACAGCTATAAGTTCACCAATCGCCACTCCCTGATTTGGGGAGGTTCTTTTTTCACCACCGGAGACGACCTGACCGCCGACGCAGCCCCTTACACGCCGGAGCAGAGGCGCAACAACGTGGTCAGCGGCTTCGCCCAATATGAATTGGCAGTCATTCCCGACAAGCTGCGGGTACTCGCCGGCTCCAAGCTGGAAAATAACAGCTACACCGGAATCGAATACCAGCCGCAGATTCGCGCCGTCTGGACGCCAGTACAACAGCACACGCTCTGGGCGGCGGTCTCGCGGGCCGTGCGCACGCCCACTCGCAATAACAGCGACCTGCAACTCATCTTCCCCGTGGGCCAGGCGAATGGGCTGCCTGTATTTCTGAACATCAATGGAGACCCAAACCTGCAATCCGAAAAGCTGAAAGCGTATGAGCTTGGTTACCGCTATCAGCCCAAGCCAACACTCTCGTTTGACTTCGCTTTTTTCTATAACGATTACCAAAGCCTGATTGCGCTCCAGATACCGCCAACCACCGAGGTCTTGCCCACCCAGATCATTCTGCATGAACCGTTCATCAATGGCGGCGCCGCGGAAACCCACGGCGGAGAGTTGAGCGCGAAGTGGAGACCGATTTCGCACTGGGAAATCAGCGCAGGAGTCAGCGAATTACATGGCAGGACCAGCGCGGTACAAGCCTCTCCGCAGCATCTTGCCAACCTCCAATCGCACCTGGACCTTCCTCATCATGTGGAATTGCATTCTGCCCTTTATATTTATGGCCACGTGCCTCTTGGGGGCGCTCCTCCCCAACCCATCCAAGATGTACCCTCGTTTCAGAGAGTCGATCTGGGGGCCGAGTGGCACTTCCAGCCAGAATGGGCTTTGGGAGTTTGGGGCCGCAACTTACAGTCCGATGCGCACCGGGAAACCCGGGACACCGCGTTCAGCAACCAAGCCGGAGAAGTGCCGCGGGCGGTGGTGTTCAAGCTGATGTGGCAATCGAAGCCTGAGGCTGCCGCCGGGAAATGACTGGGGGCCGTTATCGCGGGTCAAGCGCCTGCATACGGCGCTTGGACCATATTCTGTTCCTATTTGAGGCGAATTGACGTGAAGCGGAGAACCCCGATATTGGACGCGGTAAGCAACCTCGGTCCATTCCTCAAGCCGCTACTCGCCATGGTGGTCTTTCTCCTCGTAGCCGGGGCGCAAGCGCAATCGGCGACGGAGTATCAGGTGAAGGCCGCGTTCCTCTTCAATTTCGCCAAATTCGTGGAATGGCCGACCGAGGTTTTCCCTGGCGCTGACGCGCCCTTGCAGATCTGCGTGTGGGGGCAGGACCCGTTTGGACGCGAGTTCGAACAAATCATTGCCGACAAAGCGGTGAATGGCCACCGCATCGAAGTGGTCCATCCCGAAGGCCTGCCTCAGGCCCGGAGCTGTCAGATCTTGTTTGTCGCGTCCTCGCAAAAGCAGCAGGCGCAGCAAGCCTTGCAGGGGCTCAAAGGGGCCAGTGTTTTGACGGTTGGCGACGCCGAGGGTTTTGCGCAGATGGGAGGGATCATCGGGTTCGTTCTGGATGACAGTCGCGTGCGTTTTGTAATTAATCAAAAAGCTGCCGAACAAGCACATCTCAAACTGAGCGCGCGTCTGCTGACCGTTGCCAAGGCAGTCGTGGCAGGGGACTAAGGCATGCGCTTTCTGCACAACCTCTCCCTGGGCCGCAAGATGACGGTGATCATTGTAAGCGTCAGCAGCATCGTCCTGCTGCTGGCGTGCCTGGTCATTGTGGGATACGACATGGTCGCGGTGCGGCGTGGAATGGTGGCCGACCTAACCACTCTGCTGGATGTCCTGGTGGACAACAGTACCGCGGCCCTGACCTTCCATGACGACAAAGTCGCCCATGAACTGCTGGATACTCTTCGCGCCCAACCCAACATTACGGCGGCTTGTATCTACGACGAAAACGGCAAGCCGTTTGCGACTTATGTGCGCGAGCCAAGCTACGCTTTTTCTGCGCCGCCCCTCCAGCCGGACGGCGTTTTTTTTGCCGAGCAACATTTGTTTGGCTTTCGCCGGATAAAGCTCAATGGGGACTTAGTGGGCACGGTTTACCTGGAATCGGACTTTTCGGAGATCAAAACCAGGCTGAAAGCCTATCCCCCAATGGTGGTGATGGTCCTCTTCATTTCTTCGGTGGCCAGTTTTCTGCTGGCGGCGCAACTGCAAAAAGTGATTTCCCGCCCGATTCTGGAACTGGTGCAAACCACCAAGAAAGTGTCCGATCAGCGCAACTATTCGATCCGCTGCCCGGTCACGACCAAAGATGAAATCGGCCTGTTGATCGAGGGTTTCAACGAGATGCTGTCGCAGATCGAGCAGCGGGACGAAGAACTGCAGCGGCACCGGGACAATCTGGAAGAGGAAGTGGCGCGGCGCACCACCGAGTTGCAGGCCACCAACACCCAACTTCTCACTGCCAAAGACGCCGCCGAGGCCGCCAGCCGGGCAAAAGGCGAATTCCTGGCCAATATGAGCCATGAAATCCGCACCCCGATGAATGGCATTCTGGGCATGACGGACCTGGTGCTGGATTCAGAGCTGACCAAAGAACAGCGGGATTACCTGACCTTGGCCAAATCCTCCGGCGAGTCCTTGTTGGTGGTGATCAACGACATCCTGGATTTCTCCAAGGTAGAGTCCGGCAAGCTGGAATTGGAAAGTATCGAATTCAATCTCTATAAGAGCATTGGGGAAGGAATGAAAGCGCTGGCGCTGCGGGCCCATCAGAAAGGAATTGAGCTGGTTTACGATGTGGCCCCGGAAGTGCCGCCTTATCTGCTGGGCGATCCCGGGCGTGTGCGGCAGGTCCTGACCAACCTGGTCGGGAATGCCCTGAAGTTTACCGAGAAAGGCGAAATTATGATTCAGGTCGAGCTGGAGAAGCCCGGCCCGAATAATGATGTCGAACTCCATTTTCGCGTCAAGGACACCGGCATCGGGATTCCCGCGGAGAAACATGCCTTGTTGTTTCAGGCCTTTACTCAGGCGGACAGCAGCACCACCCGGAAATACGGAGGCACCGGGCTGGGGCTGGCGATCTGCGCCCGGCTGGTAGGCCTGATGGGCGGCAGGATCTGGGTGGAGAGCGAGCCGGGGAAGGGCAGTACCTTCCACTTTGTCGCGCACTTTATCAAGACCGAACAACATGAGGAACACCTACCAGCCGCGACGCAAGCGGAATTGCGCGGCGTCGATATCCTGGTGGTGGATGACAACGCAACCAACCGCCAAATCCTGTTCAACGTGACCACACGCTGGGGCATGAAGACCACCGCGGTCGATAGTGGAGCGGCGGGCCTGGAGGCCATCCAGTCGGCCTGTCAAGGCGGAGTCCCGTTTCGGGTGATTCTCACCGATTACCACATGCCGGAAATGGATGGTTTTCAATTCGCGGCGAAAATCCCAAGCGTTGCCGGGAACAGCGACCCGGTCATCATCATGCTGACTTCAGCGGGTCAACGGGGAGAAGGGGCGCGTTGCCAGGAATTAGGGATCGCCGGATATTTGCTCAAGCCTGCCAGCAATGCCGATTTGCTGAACTCAATCCTGACTCTGTTAGGACGCAAGCAGTTAAATCGAGCAGTGGCGGCGTCCCCATTGGTCACTCGTCACAGCCTGCGCGAAGCCGCCCGCAAGCTGCATATCCTGGTGGCCGAAGATACTCCGGTCAATCAGGTCTTGATCATGCGCTTGTTGGAGAAGATGGGCCATAGCCGCGAGTTGGCGAAGAACGGCAAAGAAGCGCTGGCGCTTGCCACCAGCCGTAAATTCGACATGATTCTCATGGATGTGCAGATGCCGGAGATGGATGGCCTGGCAGCCACCGCCGCAATTCGGGAGTTTGAAGCCAAGAGCGGGCAGCATATTCCGATTTTTGCCGTGACCGCCCATGCCATGAAAGGGGACAACGAAATCTGCCTTCGGGCCGGAATGGACGGTTATGTCACGAAACCGGTGCGTCTGGGAGACCTCGAAGCCGCAATTGCCACAGCCGCAGAGATGGCTTCTGGCCAGCCAGAAGGAGAAGCGGCTGCAATCCCGGCGGATGCCCGGATGGAAGCGGCGGTTAAAGCCGGGAGCGATTAGGACGATCTATTTATAGGCCCCTCTTGGGCGTGTACATGACATCTACGCCAGCAATCCGTGACTTGAAACTCGACCCGGCCGGGCGACCGGCGTCATTGGATTCGGTCCTCATCGCCGAGGATGATCCGATATTCCGCCATCTTCTCGAAAACTGGCTTCAGAAATGGAACTACCGGGTGACCGCGGTGGAAAATGGAATGGACGCCTGGAATGTGTTGCAGCAACCCAACGCCCCACAAATGGCCATTCTGGATTGGATGATGCCGGGAATGGATGGCGTGGAACTGTGTCGCCGGGTCCGCGAACAAGAACAAGGGCCCTATCGATATTTGCTGCTACTCACGGCAAAGTTCGAAAAACAAGATGTGGTAGCCGGCCTCGATGCCGGAGCGGACGACTATTTAACCAAACCGTTTGATGCCAACGAACTGCGGGCGCGCGTGCGTTCGGGCAAACGGATCCTGGAATTGCAACATGCCTTGCTCAAGTCCCAGGAAGCGCTGCAGTACGAAGCTTCCCATGATCCGCTGACCGGACTTTGGAATCGTGGGGCAATCGTGGACCTGCTTCGCCGCGAAACCCAGCGCCATCAGAGGACAGGGAGCGCGCTGGGCGTGATTATGGCCGACGTCGACCACTTCAAGAAAATCAATGATACCTACGGGCACCCGGTCGGGGACGCGGTCCTGCGCGAAGTCTCCAAACGCCTGTCCGGGTCGGTGCGCACCTACGATTCGGTTGGCCGCTATGGGGGCGAGGAATTTCTCATCATTATTCCAAGTTGCGACCCGCCTTACTTGCGAACTGGGGCGGAGCGATTGCGGCTTTCGATTGCGGACCGGCCCATCGAGACGCCCGCGGGACCGATCTCTTCCACAATCAGCATCGGCGTGGCCTCCGCTCCCGTGGCCGACGAGGCGACCTCGGAATTGGAGGCCTTACTGAAGGTTTCAGACGACGCCCTGTACCGGGCCAAGGGCGGTGGCCGGAACCGTGTGGAAATCGCGCTGGCCTCGCGGACCGCCATGGCTGGTGGTTGATTAAGTCTAACCCCAGCAGTGATTTAGAGCAGGAACCTTGGTGGGACCGGCTGGCACCTCGGTGCCATTCCAAGCTCAACTCTGCCCTTATAGTCTTGAAGTCGAGCAGTTCTGGGGAGGGCTGCCCGGGCGTCACTACTCGCAAGAGTTAGTGGCGCCCGTAACTTTTTACCGGCTTTTCCCACCTGCAAATCCCCGCGCAGGAAATCGATCAGTTGGTTGAGATGGTGAAGTTGACCGTGATGCGCGCCTGGGTTTCTACCGCTTCGCCAGACAAATAATACGGACGAAAACGCCATTGTCTGACCGCTTGCATGGCTGCGCTGGAAAGGATGGCGGGGCCGCTCACGACACGCAGGTCTTCAATGTTTCCGCCGCGGTCAATCAGTGCCTGTAAGATTACGGAACCTTGCACTTTCATCTGCTTGGCCAGCAGGGGGTAGCTCGGCTCCACCGATTGCGAAACCACCTGCGCGGCGTTCGGGGAAAGATGCACCGATTGCGCCGCTTCCACCACGGGAGCGGTCTGCGCTGGGCTCGATGCTGAGCTGTTATCTTGAGGCTCCACAGTTTCTGACTGCATGTCTACGCGCACCGCGCCACTGGCAGCCTGGACGGGCCGCCGATGCCTTCCCGCGACCACTTCAACCTCAAGAGGAGGCAATACCGCTCGGTCGGTGGCGACGACCGCGGGAGCTGTGGTTTCTGAGGCAGGACGGGCCTGCGCCATCGCTTTGTCTTTTGTGAGGAGCGCAGAGGCCGGTTTTGCCGCGGAAGGAACCTGACTAGCTGTTGTCTCTGGAGTGGTGACGCTCCGTTCCAGCGGCTCCGCGGTGGCGGGACTGGCCGGCGCTTGCGGGACCCAGAGACGCCAATCTTTCATGAGAAGAAGTATGACCGCCAGAAGCAAAATCCCCAGCGCGATCAGCATTTGCCGGCGCTGCTTGTGCTGCACATCGAAACTCGGTTGCTCCGCCTGAGCCACCGGTACCGCGACCAGTTCTTGTTTACCTTCCGGCATGTACCACTCCTTGGACGGGAGACGCCGCCAATGCTGCCAGATAGTATGCCTGGAAACGGTTGTCGAAGCCAGAAAAAGAAAGGCCCAAGTCTCTTTTTAGATGAATAAAATTGCAGATGGAGTGACGGAAAATGCACGCTTAGCAAGCCAGTTGGCCGCGCGTGATCTTTAACCCGTTCAGGTGCCCGAGGACGGTTACTGCGATGGCGTCGGGCCGGAAAAACTCCTGGGAAATTCTTTGGAGCTGTTCGGATGTGACCTGTTCGATCTTCTGGATCATTTCGTCCATGCTGAAAAAGCGGTCAAAGTACATTTCCTGGCGCGCCAGATTGGACATCCGCGCGGTGGACGACTCCAGAGAAAGCATCAGGCTGCCTTTTAACTGGTCTTTGGCCCGCCGCAATTCTTCGGCGGGGACAAGCTCCGATTTGAGTTTGTGAAATTCGGCGACGATCGAGCGTACAACCTTGCCCGCGGTTTCCCGCGAAGTACCGGCATTGACGGTAAGACATCCGGTGTCGCGGTAGGGGCTGAGGTCGCTGTAGATGGCGTACGCCAGTCCCTGGCGTTCGCGGATGTTTTGAAAAAGCCTGGAGCTCATTCCTCCGCCCAGTAAGGTGTTCAGGACATAAGAGGCGTGGCGCTCGTCGTGAGCAATCGGATAGGACGGCACGCCCAGGCAGATCTGGACTTGTTCGAGCGACTTCTTGTTGCGCAGTACGATCTTGGGGACGATTTTCGGGACCGGACTGTGAAAGCCATTTTTGCGAGGTTTCATACCTTCAAAATACCCGGCCACCAGTTGTACAAAATGCTCATGTTTCAGATGGCCGGCCGCGCTGACGATAATGTTTCCCGGCGTGAAACGTTCCGTGTACAGTTTTTTGACCGGCGCGGGGGCGAAGCGCTTGACGGTTTCCTTGGTCCCCAGGATCGGCCGTCCTAGGGCGTGGTTCTTCCAGAAATTCTGGGTAAAGATTTCGTGGACCAGGTAGTCGGGATTGTCCTCGTCCATCTTGATTTCTTCCAGAATCACGCCGCGCTCGCGTTCGATGTCCTCTGCCTTGAACACGGGGCGGAGTACCAGGTCGCTGAGAACATCGAGCGCGACCGGCAGATGCTCGTCGAGCAGCTTGATGTTGAAACAGATACATTCTTTGGCGGTGAAGGCGTCCATATTGCCGCCAATCGAATCCACCTGGCGCGCGATGTCTTCCGCCGAGCGCTTCTCGGTCCCCTTGAAAACCATGTGCTCGATGAAGTGAGAAATCCCATTCCACTGCGGATCTTCTTCGCGCGATCCAGTCTTGATCCATATCCCGATCGAGATGGAGCGAATATGTTCCATCTCCTCGCTGAGGATGGTGAGCCCATTGGGTAATACTGTTCGGCGAATGTTGCGCGCTTCTTTTGTCATTCCGAATATTCCGAATCCAGGCCGTGCTCGATGCTATTCATATTGTTGCATGCCCGGCATATTCGCGCGAGAAAGCAGGTTAAACCTTTGTAATCATCGAGATACACTTATTTTATAGTCCGGGCCGAAGGCCGGGCGCCGAGAAATAGCGTCCTTATTTCCTCTACAATGCTTGCTTGGGAGGAGTACCCCGAATCCGCGTGGCGCCGAATACAGGCAAGGCATTACTAGGTCTGAACTTGCAGGAGCTTACCGAGCTCATGGTTGAGCGCGGAGAACCCGCGTATCGGGCCAGCCAAATTTTCCACTCTCTTTACCAGCAGAGAACCGGCAAGCTGGAGTCAATCTCTACCTTGCCGCAATCGCTCCGCGCGAAACTGGCGGAACAATATGCGGTTGGCCAGCCGAGAGTCGAACAAAAATTTCAGTCTCTAGATGGGACGGTGCGGTACTTAATGCAACTGGAAGATGGGGAAAGCATTGAGGCGGTCTGGATGCCGGAAGGGGACGGCGGAGAAGCGGGAGATGGAAGCGAAGCCGCGCTGGAATCCGGAGCCGGGGCGGCGCACGCTTGGGACCGGGGTACGATTTGCGTTTCCAGTCAGGCCGGTTGCGCGGTGGACTGCAAATTTTGCTTGACCGCTTTGCTCAAAGTGCGGCGAAATCTCACCGCCGGCGAAATTGTGGGGCAGGTTTGCGCGCTGCTCGACGATCAGAGCGCATTTCCACCGCAGGACCGCATCAACCTGGTGTTCATGGGTATGGGTGAACCCTTCTTGAACTATGACAATTTCATGAAGGCGGTCCGCCTGCTGGTGGACGGTGTCGGCATTCCCGAGTTCCGGATGACGGTCTCCACGGCGGGGATCGTTCCGCGAATTTATGATTTTGGCCAGGAACCGGTGCGGCCAAAATTGGCCATTTCGCTCAATGCCTCCAATGACGATCTCCGTTCGGAGTTGATGCCCATCAATCGCAAATGGAATATGGAGAAACTCCTCGCATCCGCGCGAGATTTTCCTTTACGAAACCGCGAGAAACTGACCTTCGAATACGTATTGCTGAAAGATGTCAATGATTCCCTCGACCATGCCCGGGAACTGGCAGAGCTGGTGCGTGGGATTCGGGCCAAGGTGAATCTGATTGCTTTGAACCCCGGCCCGGAGATTGGGTTTCAGGTCCCGAGTGAAGAACGCGTACGGCAGTTCCAACAGTTGCTTGTGGATGCCGGGATCCCGGCTTTTTTGCGGCGTCCGCGAGGGCGGGACATCTACGCCGCCTGCGGACAATTGAAGCGGACCGTAGAATTGGTTTCTTTACAGGCAAGCAGTTGATGTAGAGTGCAATCGTCCGCGACCTAACGATGGCGGCGCTTTACGGGCTAACAATTGTCTCTATCTTCCATCCCATTTTTCCGGCAACGGTCCTTGTGGCGGATGCGCGCGCCCGGCAGCCCGGATGAAGTCCGCCGCATTGAGCGCTGGTTGGCGACCGCGCGCGTGTTTCTCGCAATCTCGGCGCTGCTGGCCGTGCTCATGGATCCTGGAGAAATCAATCCTGCCCTGGGCAAATGGGCCGCCGGGTTGCTGGCTTTTTACATCGCGCAGGGAGTTTTGGTCATCATGCTGCTGCGGCGGAGACAGGAATCCACGATTGCTTTCCGTCTCCTGGTGCACGGCGCGGATGTGGTCTGGCCGGCGTTCATCTCGCTCTTTGCCGTGGGGCAGAGTAACCCTTTTTTTCTGTTCTATGTTTTTGTCATCGCGGCTGCGGCCTACCGTTGGGGACTGCCGGAGACTTTGGCCACGGCTTTGTCGGCCATCAGCCTGCTTTGGGCGGAGAGCCTGGCCCTGCGCTACGGGCTCTTAAATACCGCTGCCCACGCTTCACTCCAACCTCAGACTCTGTTCATGCGTTCCATGAATCTGCTGGTACTGGGACTCCTGCTCGGCTCGCTTGCGGAACAGCAAAAACAGCTGCGCTCGGAAAAGGCGGTGATCACTCGCGTGCTCGGCCGGGCCAGCGTGGAAGCCGGGCTGGCGGGGACCTTGCAGGGAATTCTCGGTGAATTCATCACCATGTACGGCGCAAGTTACGTGGTGCTTGCCTCGCAGGAAGCCAACAGCCACCACATTTTTGTATCGGAAGTCCGTTCTTTAAATGGGACCCCCACCGTGTTGAATTGGCTGGAGCCGGCTGCGAGCGATGGCGCAACCTACCTTTATGATTCTCCAGTTTCCACCTGCTATGCCCGCCGGCTTAAGCAGGGGATTTCTTGCGTGGGCCTCAACCAACAAGGAACGGAATTACGCGACCGCCCGGTTGCTCCGCTCAACCTGCTGGCGGAACGGCACCCGTTCCGAGCGCTGATCACCATGTCGTTCCAGTTCCCCAAAGCATGGTGGGGGCGGATTTTTGTCTTTGAGCCGGTCGCGATCGGCCGCACGGAAGACGAACTGCGTTTTCTCCAAGAGCTGATCCGGCACGTCGGTCCGGCGGTTTACAACGTCTATCTGTTGCGCCGCTTGCGGCTGCGCGCCGGGGCGGTCGAGCGCGCGCGTTTTGCCCGCGAACTGCATGATGGCGCGGTGCAGTCCCTGATCGCCATGGAAATGCAAGTCGACGTGCTGAAACGCCAGGCGGTCAACAACTCCAGCGTTGTGCCGGAAGAGTTAGGGAGAATTCAGAAGCTGATGCGAGAGGAAGTCCTCAAACTGCGGGAACTCATGCAACAGATGAAATCGCTGGACGTAGATTCGAGGCGCTTCGTGGCTTTTCTGGGGGACACGGTGGAGCGTTTCCAGCGCGAGACGGGAATTTCCGCACGCTTCGTGTGCCAGGTGGACGAGCTGGACATGCCCCAGCAGATTTGCCGCGAACTGGCCCGCATCGTGCAGGAAGGCTTGGTCAATGTTCGCAAGCACAGCGGCGCCAAGCATGTGCTGGTCCGCCTGTCTTCCGAAGACAACAAGTGGAAAGTCACCCTCGAAGACGACGGCGCTGGCTTCCCGTTTTCTGGTAGGCTTTCGTTGCAGCAACTGGAGAGTCAGCGTAAAGGGCCGGTGGTCATCAAGGAACGGGTCCATTTGATTGCGGGGGAACTCACGATAGAATCAAATCCAGGCCTCGGTTCACGTCTAGAAATCAGCATTCCACAAAATCAAAACCGGGAAGTGGCGTATGGACAGCCGTAAATTTCAAAACATCAATATTTTGATCGCAGATGACCATCCGATTTTCCGCGACGGTCTGCGGCGCCTTCTTGAAGCCGAGGGTTTGAAAGTGATCGGGGAAGCCTGCGACGGCGCGGAAGCTGTCAAAATGGCGCGAGAGCTGAAGCCCGATATTTTGCTGCTCGATCTGGCCATGCCGCGTCATCCTGGTTTGGAAGCTTTGCGCGATTTGGGGTCAGGGCAACAATCGGTCCGTGTGATCCTGCTGACCGCCGCCGCGGAGAAACAACAGATTGTCGAAGCGCTTCAGTTGGGGGCGCGCGGAGTGGTGCTCAAAGATTCCGCCACGCAGCTTTTGTTGAAGAGCATTCATACTGTCATGTCCGGGGAATACTGGGTAGGACGTGAAAGCGTCTCCAATCTGGTGCAGTATCTGCGCTCGCTGGTCCAGTCCTCCGGGGAAGAAGCCAGACAACGGAAGTTTGGGCTAACCCCGCGAGAATTGGAGATCGTTTCCGCGGTAGTTGCCGGTTACGCCAACAAGGAAATCGCCGAGTACTTCAAGATCAGCGAAGATACGGTCAAACACCATCTCAGCAATATATTCGATAAGCTTGGCGTTTCCACCAGGTTGGAGCTGGCACTGTTTGCCGTGAATCAGTCTCTCCCGCTGAAGACTATTATTTAGTCGGACACCCCCCACTTTGGTGCCATAGACTGCCACGTCAGGGCCATTGGCCGGTTGTTGCCGAACCCATTAACATGTCATCTGTCAAAACATTTGAGGACATCCCTGGGTATTGCCCCAATTGTTGAGGCAAACCAGTTCTCAGGTTTCGCGCGAAGCGCCCAAGCGCGAGGGAGGGAAATGTGGTGAAGTTTTTACGTAAGCTGTGGTCGGAGGAAGAAGGACAGGACATCGCGGAATATGCCGTGATGCTCGCGGTCATTCTTGTCATTGTCGTTGGCACCGTTCGTTTGATCGGCTCCAATGCCAACAACGTATTTTCGAGCGTAGGCAGCGCACTCGGCAACTAACGCGCCGCGCTGGAACCCGAGTTTAAGCTAACCGCCTGGACGAACCTGTCCAGGCGTTGCTGTTTGCGCGCTTACTTGGAAGGCGCCAGGGCCATTTTTTCCGCGCCGGGATTGGTGATACGCGTCAGATACGGAAAAAATGGGGTGACTTCAAAAGGCATTTTTTCGCTGGCGGAAGTCAAGGCCACCGGTTTTGTCTTCACCAGTTCGATGCGGCTGCTCCAAGGGTCCAATTTGATGCGCGCTCCCAACGGCAGGGCCGCGATCTGATCGGTTTTTCTCATTTCAAGCTGGGGCGCCGATTGCAACAGCGCCGCCATTCGAACGCTGGATTTTCCGTCGGTCAGATTGTTCCCCAGGTGAGAGCGGATCAGGTTCTTCAGGTCTGGGGCGCGCGCCTGCAATACTTTCAAGAATAGCGCGGAACTTTCGAGTTTGTCCTTGTAGGGAGAGTTCGCCAAAAGTTCCATCGCCTTTTTGTCCGCGGCATCCTCTTCCACTGGACCGTGCGCGAAGTCCAGTTGCGACATGGTGTTCTCATCGCGAAAGAACAACTTGTCGTTGAAGGCAAGCGTGGTATCGAGACGGTGCCCCAGCGCGATATGGCTGAGTTCGTGTCCAATGACCATGGCCAGCGAGGCCTCATCCGGGAGGACATCCAGCAGGCCCCGGCTCAACACGATGGTGTGACCAATGGTGAATGACTCCAACGGCAAAGTCAGCAAGACGCGGGTGCGTACCTCCGGCTGGAGGTTCAGATTATTGGTGACAATCAGATTGTTGGCGACGGTTTGCAAGACCTTGTCAACTTCGCCTTCCGGCGCCAGCAGTCCGACTTTTTCCATGCGTTCAATGGCGTTGTCTTCGGCCTGCCGTTCCCACATGCGCTGACTTTCAACCGGAGTGGCGTCCTGGGTCGCCTCGCTTTGGTCGTGGATGCTCTGCGGGCTGTCGACCACGATCTGGGTAAACTCTGCATTGCGCGCCGCGTGGCCCAGATCGTATCCCCAGAGCCGGGTTTGCGCCTTGAATCGCAGGTCGTGGGTGAGGCCGATATCAATGTGCGATTCCTCACTGTAGACGTAGGCCGGCAGCCACATGCCGGGCCGCAGGTTCAACCGCCAACTGTCGAAGTGGAAGTAATGGGCGGGGCGGTGAATCGGTCCATAGGTGCCGTTGAAGCGCACGACGTTGTAATCCTGGTCTTCGACCCAGATCCGGCCAACAAAGCGTCCGTTGCCCGAATTCTTCCTGGGCTGCACATCTATCACCAGGCACCGGATTTCTCCCAGAAATTCCCGGCGGACAAAAGAAAAGTCATATTTGGAGCGATCGAAACTGCCGTCCAAGATGGCCATCTGGGCGAAACCACGCGCTAAAAAATGCGGGACGATGGGTTGGGTGAGCCGGGCAAAAAATCCATGCGGCCCCTTGGGAGGTTCGAGATAGGAATGGTCCTCCACCCCATTTTGCAGGTCGAGCCTGCCCAGAAAATAGTTGTCTCCGGACGGCACTAATCCGAGTTCGTGGTCGGGGGTGAGGGTCTGGATATAGGTTTCCACCAAGGGTTGCAAAGTGCGCATCTGCTCGTTGAACGCGCGCTCGCGCTCCACCACCCGATCCACGACCTGATCGAAAGTGCTGGGCGCGCTCAAATTCGCGGCGGTTGGAGCTGGAGTGGTTTCACCCTGGGCTACTGTGCTTGGAGAAGGTTTGTCCTCCGCAATCGCAGCTAAATACAGTACAGAAACAGCACCCGCTATGAGCAGGAGAGAACCTTTGCCATTGCGCATAAACCCCTCTTTTCCCTAGCGGCCTTCGCCCTAGGCCAATTGAAATAGAATGTGGAGAACGGCCGTAAAGTCGACAGGCTGCCCTTCTTGTAGTGCGGGCCGGAAGCGTATCTGCTCGGCTGCTCTCATTGCCGCTTCGTCCAATCCATGCCCAAGCCCGCGTGCCACCCGTACCACACGCACCTTGCCGCTGGATTCAAAAACTACTTCCAACAGAACTTCGCCTTCAATGCGCAGCTTGCGCGCTTCCTCAGTGTAGACCGGGTTCGGTTTGGAAACGATTTCCGCCGGCACTGTCTTTGATGCCGCATTTTCCAGCGGTTTTGCATGCCCCGGAGCGGCTGCGATCACGGCATCTCCGAAGCCGGCTTGCTTTACCGTTCCATTTCCGCGCGTCGTGTTCGAGGCGCCGCTTCCGTCGCCGATCACAGCGCCGTTTCCAAACCCGGCGCTGGCCACCACACCCCGTGCTCCTTTTGCACCAGCAGTTCCGTTTCCATAACCAGGCCCTGACGGAAGATCGAACGAACCCAGTTGGGCGATGTTCACCGGCTTCCCATTGTTTTCCCGCGCCGGAACTCCATTCGGATCCCCAAAACCCCCGCTTTGCACTTTCCGCGGGGCCGCCGCCATGACCGGAGTTGCCGAACTTCCAGTAGAAAACACATTGGTCTTCACGAGTTGCCGCGGGATGATGGGCTTGCTGGTCGGCAATACCTCAGGCTGAGTAGAGGCCAAAGTGACCTTTGGGGCCACTGGCAAATCATCGGGCTGTTTTTCATGGCGAATTTCGTGCGGGAGGCGCAGAGCCTCAGCTCTTGGTTCCACTACGACCGGGGTCCGGAAAACACGCAAAGGCGCCGGCTTCAGACGGACCGGCGGAGTGGTCAAAAGCGGGATGAACTGATAATGGTTCTGCGGTTGGGGCAGAATTTCCAAGTGAAGCACGCCCACCCACAGCAACGCGAACACGGCGAGACTTTGGGTGCTAAGGCTGAAAAGAAATTGCGTCCATGGCGGGCGCCGGTTGGGGAGTAACGAAAAAAGAGTACTTTCCGGAACGTGGGTCATGGGGCCGGTTGTTCCTTCTGCCAGAGTGAGAGTGACGAAGGGCGCCAAACCCTGGGTCTGGATGCTGGAGCCGAGGTTGGCAGACGCTTCTGGCCCCGTTTTCGTGCACGAATGAGGCCACTTTCACGGGATTCAACAGAAGCAAGGACTTAGCTATGAACTACTTAGCCCTTAGTAGGAAAATCGTATCAGAAATACCTTAGAAGAAAGGCAAAAAAATTCAGTTTTGGCACTACTCAGACCCCTTTTGGGAGTCCGGAAGTTAACCCCTAGACGCCCTGGTTAGCAGTGAACGATTTTTGCGTCCTGGATACCCTGGGTGGCGTTGCGCGTGTCCACCACCAGCTTGGATTCCTTAACGATCCTGCGATAGTCATAATCGGAGTGGTCGGTGACGATGAGCACGCAGTCGTATTGTTCCAAGTTGTCCAACGACACGCGTTGCATTTGCAAGTCATATTTGCGCCCCTTGCCGATGACCGGGAAGTAGGGGTCGTTATAGCTGACCTGGGCCCCTTCCTTCTGCAGCAGTTCGATGATGGTCAAGGCGGGGGACTCGCGCAGATCATCGATATCTTTCTTGTAGGCCACTCCCAAGATCAACACCCGCGAGCCATTCAGCGCTTTTTTGTGCCGATTGAGGGCTTTGGCGACCGATTGAATCACAAAATAGGGCATGTTGAGGTTGATCTCGCCCGCCAGTTCGATGAAGCGCGTGCGGAAATCCCATTCTTTCGCCTTCCAGGAAAGATAGAAGGGGTCCACCGGGATGCAATGCCCTCCCAGCCCTGGTCCAGGGTAGAAAGGATGAAATCCGAAAGGCTTGGTCGAAGCGGCCGCGATCACTTCCCAAATATCCAGCCCCATGCGCAATGACAACATCTTGAGCTCGTTGACCAGCGCGATGTTGACACAACGATAGATGTTCTCCAGCAGCTTGGTCATCTCGGCCGCGGCCGGGGAAGAGACGCGCACGACGCGATTGAAAATTGATCCATAAAGCGCTGCCGCCAGTTCGGCCGCGGCCGGATTAAGGCCCCCGACGACTTTGGGAATATCACGCCGCGCCACACTGGTGTTCCCCGGATCCTCGCGCTCCGGCGAAAATGCCACGTAGAACGCTGCGTCACTTGAACTTTCGCCACGCGCTGCCTTGAGACCTAGCCGGTTGCCCTTCTCCAGAATGGGGACCATGACTTCTTCCGTAGTACCGGGATAAGTCGTACTTTCCAGAATGACGATCTGTGCTGGACGCAAATGCGGAGCAATCGAAGCCGCCGTATTGGTGATGTAGCTTAGATCGGGTTCGTGATACTCATTCAGCGGAGTGGGGACGCAGATGATGATTGCGTCCATTTCCCGAATGCGGCTGTAATCGGAGGTAGCGTCGAACCCCTGCTCCCGCGCCCGCTGAATCTCGGTGGCTTCGATGCGATAAATATAAGAGCCGCCCTGACGCAGGGTAGAAACCTTGCGCTCATCAATATCAAATCCGGTCACTGGAAATTTTTGCTGGTTATAGAGCAAGGCCAGCGGCAGGCCGACATAGCCAAGCCCGATGATTCCCACCTTGGCCTGGCAGGTTTGAATCCGCCCGACGATTTCGCTGATCGAGCCGGTCGCGATTGTATGGCTGCTCATGGTTAACAGTTTCTTGGAGTCCCAGTATGCCACAGCGGGTGGAATACGCTCGCAGAATGCATAGGGACCTCAGAATCGGACTTGTTTGGAACACGCATTTTTCCACAGGTTGTGGACGACGTTCGGCATCTTTAAAGCTCTGGGCACACTTCTGTCAGACGATTACTGGAAAGGGAGCTTAGTTGATAATTTGTGATTGACGTTTGCACCACATCAAAGCTAGCATGAGTAAAAGCCTTCGTCACAATGAGTTGAAAGGTTTCCCCTAATGGTCCGCAAACTCGTTTGTTGGTTGATGGTGATAGCTTGTCCGGCATCTTTGATGGCTGCCGATTCTGGGGCAGCCATGCTTCACACCAACGGCAAAACCTGGGTGAATGGAATTCCGGCCCCCATATCAGCGGCTGTGTTTCCGGGGGATTTGGTACAGACCGAAAGCAACGCAGCGGCCAGCATCAGTTCTACGGGTAGCAGTGTCGCCATCCTGCCGGGATCGCTGCTCAGATTTGAATCCAGCAAATTAGGTCTGGACCACGGCATTGTCACCGTGGCTACTTCTAAGAAACTTGCGATGCGCGCCGGAAACGTGACGGTGACTCCGATCTCCGATACCTGGACCGAATTCCAGGTCAGCCAGAGTGACGGGAAAGTAATGATCTTGGCCCGCAAGGGCGATGTCAGTGTGGAGGATGACTCCGGCAGTTCAACAGTTTCCGCCGGGCAGCAGACCACGCGTTCTTCTTCGAAAGACCGGCGGAAAGGTGGCGGAGCAGCCCCTGCCGCGGGCGGCGGCTTGTTGGATTCCCCGGTTGTGGTTGGGGTTGGCGGAGCGGCGGTGGGTGCGTTGATCACCTGGGTCCTTCTCCAGGGTGGAAATCCCTTCAGTCCGTCGAAGCCGTAAATTCAGCCAGGTATACAAAAGGCACGGCTGCGGCCGTGCCTTTTGAATGGACAACACCGCGAGTAAGCCTAAAATGCCGCACTCTCCGAAGGACGACGGATTCCGGGCCGATGATGCAGCAAGGGAAACCGGGGTTCCATCGCACACAATGTGCAGAGCACATAAAAGAGAGCGGCATTGGACGGAATCTGAAGATTGAAATCCACCAGACTGTGGACCAGAATTCCCGTGCAACCCAGCAGGGCTGCAAGCGTGAGTGCTCCGTTGATGTTGGAAGTCCAGGTCCCCAGCTTTTCGGCCGCGCGATAATACATTCTCACCAGAAGCCAGAGCGCAATGGCAAAGCCGAACGCCCCCATCTCGACCAGCAACTGAAGGTAGTCGTTGTGCGCCTGATTCACAACCAGATTCGTGTAGAAACTGCGGTATTGCGGATACACCTCGGGGAAATTTCCCAGACCCCAGCCTAGGAAAGGCCGGACAGCCCACATTTTCAGTCCATCGCGGACAATCGCCACTCGCGTTCCGCCAGAGATTTCAGTGCTGGTCTCGGTGCGAATGCTGATCACGCGGTCGCCCAATTCGCTGCCGCCCAGCCAAATCACAAACCCAACCAGTAAGACCACAAAGCCGGCCAAGGCGAATGCCACGGCCGGGCTTTTCTTGCGTTTGACCAAAAACAGGCCAAGAATCATACCCTGTACCAGAAACGCGATCATGCCGCCGCGGGACCCGGAAAGAAAAATCGTACTGGCCATGAGCGCGGCAGCCCCCAGAGCGAGCATCTTTCGTGACTGCCGGTGGATGAGATGAGTAAGGGCCGCAACCAGCGGGACGGGAATTAGCATTTCCATCAGCCCCGCGTAGTGATTGTGGTTCACATAAGGACCGTAGAGCCATCCTCCAGAGCGGGGGGTCACAAACCAATACAACTTGCCATTGGCGGTAAGGCTTTGGAAAATCGCAAACACCGCGATTCCAGCGCCATAAGCGGACGCGGCCATTGCCAGAAAATTCACCTGAGAGGTCTTACGCAGACACTGTACGACCAGGAAACAAAGCAGTCCGTAGGCGCAGTACAGCATGCCTTCATGGATGGTTTGGTAACGGTAGGCAGTCCGCCCGGAAACAATTTGGACCGCAATCACCGCGGCGAACGCGCCCATGGGGGCAAACAGCGGATGCTCCGAAATCCGCAACTCGCCCGACTTTGCCTGCGCCGCCAGCCACAACACAAAAAGAACGGCGGCGACTGATTCAAGCACAAAGATGGACCAAGGCTCGACTGCTCCAAAAGCCAACGGCGCAAATCCCAACACTCCGAAGATGCCGTAAAAAATGACCTGATCGAGGACCGCGACTTTTGCCCCGCGCGGCGTCGCGCCACTGAGCTCCGGTTCAATGCGAAGGGCGGCCCTCAACGATCGCCTCCTTGCTCACGGACGGGAGACAAACGGACATCGTCAATCCAAAGCCTGCCTTTGATCGGACTACCCGCAGGTTCGCGCTGCAGACGCAATACCACCAATTTTGTGTTGTCGTCGGTGGTGAACGAACCTGCGGCCTGCTTCCAGAAATCTACATCGCTGAAGTCTTCACTGCTGAAATAGGTCTTGCCCGAGTACACGTCCTGTACCGCAAAATGCAAGCCGCCGGCGCCGGCCATGGATTCCGCTTTGAAGTAGCTGGAAAACTGATACGAGGTGTTGGGCTTGACTGCGATGAGTTGGCGGATGCCCGCATCTTCGATACCCTTGCTGTCAATTTCGATGTGCAACGAGGCGTGCCCGGCGTGAAACTGCGTCGGGTCCAGCGTGAGTGAAACGTCCGGCGTCTGACGATACATCCAGTCAAATCCTGCGTTCAGAATTTCCTGGCTGAAGTCTCCGTTTACCGCCAAGTTTGTGGTGGAAGGTTGATAGGCGGCCAAATCCGACAGGGTGGCCGCATTTTGCCAGACTGCGCGCGCCTGCTCTGGGTCCTGCTTGGCCACGAGATAACGGATATATTCAAAGACGTATCGTCGCCCCACCGGCTGCTTCAACGCAACCAGGTTGTCCCAGACCCTGGCTGCCGCTGCGGCCTCATTGCGTGAAATCAGAAACTCCAGGAAAAATGAATCTACGCTCGCCAAAGGCGGCACAACTTCCTGTAACAGAAAATCGGCGTCGGGATGAATCTTCCAGCAAAGTTGAAGCGCATTGGGGGGAAGATAGGGATCATTGGTCATGACCACCCGCAGATTTTTCAGCGCCGCGGCCGCGTCTCCGCGGACGATATAGAAATTGGCGGCCTCCCAGGCCACGTCTGGCGTCGTAGGCTCGGCTGCCAGGGCGCGTTCCAAGGCTGTGCGTTGCCGCGCATCGTCGTCTAATTGCTGGTAGATTTCCGCCAGCGCCATCCAATAGCGCGCCTGATGCGGGTCCAGCGCAACTGCCGCGCGAAAGGCTGGCTCAGCTTGGTGAGGAGATAGTTCCACCAGGGAAAAATAGCGGCCGAGGCGGTATCGATACTCGGCATTCCCCGGTTGTAACCGCACAGCTCGACGCAAGCTGGCCAAGGCCGGAGTCTCGGAAAAGTGGGCGGCAAGAAATTCTAAGCCTGAGAATGCTACATAGCATCCGGCCAGCAGGAGGCTTCCACCCAATAGCAAGACCCTGGTGGTCCGGCCCTGAAAAGGGATTCGCATGGCAACACACATCTCCCCGGGGAAACAACAATCGCTGCATTTCAGGCTTACGCGCTACCGGCGCCGGCCAGGGTCGCCGGATTGTCTGGATCCGACGAAGCGGGGCCGTCGGGCAATTCATCCGCCTTGTAATACCGATCGCCATATTTGCCCCGGTACTCGTAATAGTAATAATAATCCGCTGACTTGAGATCGGCGGCGTTCAGCAATACTCCGGCAATGCGCGCGTTGACCCGGACGAGTAAATCGCGCGCGCGGCGCAGCGCCTGCCGCGTGGTTTGACCGGAACGGATCACCAGCACAACCGAATCGGCGCTGGTGGACAGTATGACCGCGTCCGTCACCGAAAGAGCAGGCGGCGTATCGATCACGATATGGTCATACTGCTCGCGCAGTTCGTTCAGGATGTCGCGCATGTTCGAGGATGCGAGCAACTCCGCCGGGTTGGGCGGAGGCGTTCCCGCCGGCAACACAAAAAGAGTGGGGACAAGGGTGGAGCGGACCGTGGCTTGATGGAGCTGGGCGCTTCCGGTCAGGACATTGCTAAGGCCGGTGCGCGGTCCCAGTTTGAGCGCTTTGTGAACACTCGGCCGGCGCAAATCGGCATCGATCAGCAGGACCCGGCTGCCTTTCTGGGCCAGCACGATCGCCGTGTTCAGGCTGGTGGTGGTCTTGCCTTCCTGCGGCAGAGCGCTGGTAATCAGGATGACCTTCGGCGGGGCGCCCGAAGTGGAAAGCAGCAGGGAGGTCCGCAGCGCGCGGTAGGACTCGGCCATCTGCGATTGCGGCCGCGCCTGCGTCACTAATTCCACCGCTTCCCTGGAAGCCGCGACCGTAAGCCGCGTGGCGCCTACTTCGCCAATCAGCGAACCCAAAGGGATCATTCCCAGGGAAGGCAGACTCGAAATCACCTGTGCCTGCTCCGGCGTCCGGACCGTATTGTCGAGTGCCTCTAGGATGAAAGCTAAGCCGAGTCCGGTGGTAAGCCCAAGCGCCAACGCGAAAGTAAGGTTCCTTGGGATATTGGGCGCGGCTGGATCGGTGGGTTTCCGGGCCGCGTCCACGATGCGGAAGTTATTGGAACGCAGACCGGCGGTAACGCCCGCTTGCTTCAGTCTCTCCAGTAAACCTTCATAGAGGGTGCGATTGGTCTCCAGATCGCGCTTTAACAGACTGTATTCAATCGCGCTTTCATTGAGCTTGTTGGCTTCCTGTTTCTGCTTCTCCATGGCCTCGTGCAACATTTGCTCGCGTTGGAGAGCGGCCAGGTAGTCGCCATGCAAACGGGAGGATACTTTGCGCAACTCGGCCTGCGCTTGCGTGTCCACTTCCTTCAATTGGTTATTCAACTGGGCAAGTTTAGGATACGAGGGGCCGAACTGGGTGCTCAGTTGCGCGATCTGGATTTTTAGATCGGCTTCCTGCTCTCGTAGTTTTTCCAGCAGAGTAGAAGTAACATTGGAACTGTTGGGTTGCGCATTGTTCGCGTCGATGGCGGCGGCAGATGCCGCATCCGTATCGTTGTTCTGCACCAGCCGGTACACCGACTCTTTTTCCATCCGCTCGGCTTCCGCGGCGGTGAGCCCTTTGTTGAGTTCATCCAGTTTTGAAGTAATGATGTTGGTCTTTTCGTCAATTCCCAGAATGTCATGTTCTTTCTGGTACTTCACCAGTTTCTCCTGGGAGGTTTCCACCTTGATCTGTAGGTCGACCAACTGCTTGGACAGCCAGTCCGAGGCCTGCATGGTGGATTCAAAACGGGTCTTGAAGTTTTGCTCCACATAGGTGTGCATCAAGGTGTTCACGACTTGCGCGGCACGGTCCGCGTCGGGGCTGCGGTAGCGGATCTCAATAATGCGCGTGCCGGGCTCCAGCGAAACACTCAACTGGCCTTTAAAACCCGCCAAAATCGCGCTCATCCGGGGCGAATCGGGTTGCAAGGCATCGCTGGTCTGCAAACCTGTGGCGTTGTTCCCGCTGGCCGGACCTTTATCCAAGTTCAATTCCCGGATCACTTGCAAGGCCAGTAAATCACTGCGCAAAACCCGGACTTCGGTGTCCAGGTCGGTGGGGTCGTCGTACCCCATGCCGCTGCTTTGTTCATCTTTGAAATTGAACACCATTGGGTCCATCTTGTTGATGGCGATACTGCCCACCGCCTCATAGATGCGCGTGCTGCGCAACGTGGCGATTGCGATAGATCCCACGATGACCGCTACACAAGTAACCACCACCCAAAGCCGTTTGCGCAGGATGCGAAAGTAATCCCGGAGCATCGACTCCTGGGGCAGGGCGTGAATGACCGGCACCATGGGCCGGTTCAATTCGGCGGCGAAATCGGAACGAAACTCGCGAATATTATGGCTGTTGGCCGGGACCAGGGACCCAGAATCCATTGAAGCTCCTCACAACACCATTGCAACCGCACAGAAATCGCCGCTCCCGGCTGGGGAGCGGGCGCTAAAAAACCATTCACTTAAAGGTATTGCTCGGATCGCTGCTTCCCGACATTCTAGCACTGGCAAGAAATCGCGGAGACCCGAATAAAAATCAGATGTTCCGAAAATAGAAACCCGGTACGGAAACCT
>CAZETZ010000014.1:0-24537 GCA_964514735.1 uncultured Acidobacteriaceae bacterium
CACCATGGGTTTGATGGTGTTTTTCAATTCCAGAATTCCACCCTTCCACTCTACAGTGATCTTGCGGGACAAGTGGCCACGGGCCACCGCGGTTGTAACTTCAGCGATGTTTCGGACCTGGGCGGTAAGGTTTCCGGCCATGGCGTTGACAGAGTCCGTTAAGTCTTTCCACGTTCCAGCGACGCCAGGCACCACTGCCTGACCACCAAGTTTTCCATCGGTGCCGACTTCGCGGGCCACACGCGTCACTTCTGAAGCGAACGAGCGCAGTTGGTCCACCATCGTGTTGATGGCTTCTTTCAACTGCAAAATTTCGCCGCGCACGTCCACCGTGATTTTGCGGGACAAATCGCCGCTGGCCACAGCAGTCGCGACCTCCGCGATGTTACGCACCTGGCCGGTCAGGTTGCTGGCCATGGAGTTTACGGAGTCGGTTAGGTCTTTCCATGTACCCGCCACCCCCGGTACCTGCGCCTGTCCACCAAGCTTTCCGTCAGTCCCAACTTCGCGGGCCACGCGGGTCACTTCGGCAGTGAACACGCTCAACTGCTGAATCATGGTGTTAACAATTTTCGCGGAACGTAAAAATTCACCTTCCAGCGGCCTGCCATCCACATCCAAGCGCACGGTTTGAGTTAGATTTCCCTGCGCGACCGCGGCAATAGCGCGAGTGACCTCGGTGGTTGGCCGCAGCAGGTCTTCAACCAGGGTGTTGACCGAGACTTCCATTTCGCCCCACGCGCCCCGCGATTGCTGGAACCGCGTGCGCTCGCGCGTTCTGCCTTCTTTTCCGATGACCTGCCCTACCCGCTTCAATTCCTTCGCCATCTGCTGGTTAGCGGCTGCGATTTCGTTGAAGGTATCGGCAATTTTTCCCGATAGGCCGGTCCAATCCACGGGTAGGCGCACGGAAAAATCTCCGTCACGCATATTCTGCAGGCTGGCCAGAACTAGACTTAATTCTTCTGCTGCTCCGTCACCATGGTGATGTCCGTTGTTGTCCCTGCTCCTCGCTTTGGGCGGGTCTATTACGGTTGCGCCTTCATCCTGGTCCGGTCTGTTCATTGTGGTAGTAACCTCGGCTCTCCGCCTACGAATCGCAACAGATCGCAGTATCAAAAAGAGATAGCTTTGCACATCCCTTGATATTGCGCCTTTATTGGATGGTTTTGTGCATTTTGTTTGAGGTTGCGAGCGTGCAACGAAACCCTGATTTCTTATCACGAAGAACTGGAGGATAGCTCTACAGTGTTTCCTGTATAGACCTCTAGAGGACAGAGTAGGTCGAGGTTTGGCACAGTCACGCTTCCGTACTTGGATACCATTAAAGATTGGAAGGTTAGTCGGTAATCGCGCGCAAGCAGCCCCGGTTTTGCGACGCTCGCGCTCAATCAACTACTGAAACCTGTAGCCGGGCTTGAGTTCACAGCGGTAGATGGTTCCTTCCCGATTGTTGGAAGTGCCGCAATTTGCCCAGCTCAGAAACAGGCTGGGACCAAGCGGAAAAATGATGGTATCGCCGCCAACGTCCGCTTCGAAACAGACCCCCTCAGCATTGGCCGGCAGAGTGAAATTCAGAGCTGAGCCAAAAATCACCGGGTACGTTTGGTGATCGATATCGCTTTGCATGACGTGGACCACTTCCGCTTCAACCAGAAATGTGGCTGTATCCGACCAGTTGCGGACCTTCGCCGCGATCTTCTGACTGGGCTGAGAAAAGTCATCGGACTCGATTCTGGTGAAGGGACAGGGTCCGGCAATACAGGAGACCCTTGCATTCTGAAATTCATTTCCTGTGCCCGCATCCAGCGTAATCGCACCCAGTGCTGCCTTCCACTTTCCGTCCGGAGAGCAGGGGATCTTATGGTTACAAGGGATGTTACCTGTATTTTTCACTTCAAACGCTTTCACTGCGCTTCCAACATTCATCGTGCGGTTGGCTTTGATCGAATAGCGAACGCGAACATTGCCAATGGCGACCGACGGCGTGTTCTCCGCTTTTCTTGCAATCGGCACCATATGCACAACATAAAGTTTGCTGTCGGCGATTTCTTCGATGTCCAATGGTTGATAATTGGGATGGCGGAAGCGCAACGTGATCGGGCGGCCTTTTCTCACCCAGTGTTGCAATTTGAGAGCAAAAGCTCCTGACGCGTCGGACCTGGTTGGAAAATCGGCTGCGCCATTGGCTGCACTGATTTCCACGCCTGCAATCGGTAGCTCTTTTCTGGGATCTTGGTCCTGAATGACGACTGCGCCGGTAACCGCAATGGGATGGCGCAAGCCGCGAATCATCAGGAATGATACAAGCGCTCCTAGAATCGCCACAAAAATCCAGAGCGATATTGTCCTGTTTTTCTGCATCTTAAAATAACTTGTGGTGACATTCTACAAGCGAGCGGGATTCCAGTATCGGGTTTTAAGGCACAATACTGATTTAGGATTTTTTTTTCAAACAGACCGATGGTCGACCATACCTCCAACCAAGGACTAAGGCGCCGAGAATTTGTAAGACAAATTTTGCTTACGGCCGGTTGTCTGCCCTTGGCAAGATTTTCATTTTCTTCCGCCCCGGCTGGGAAATCACACTCCTCTGTCTCGTATTCCACCACAGCGGCGGGACTATCCCCCGAAGACGATCAATTTCTGGATGATCTGGAAAAGTTAACTTTCCAATATTTTTGGGACCAAGCCAATCCCAAGACCGGATTGATCAAGGACAGGTGCAACGTTCGTGTGAACGATAATGGGACCGTAGCCAGCATTGCCGCAACTGGGTTTGGACTAACCGCCCTGTGCATCGGCGCAAACCGCGGGTTCATTTCACACAGTGCCGCGCGGGAGCGGGCCCTGGCCACGCTTCGCTGCCTTTGGGGAAAACTGCCGAACCATCGCGGTTTCTTTTATCATTGGGCCAATGTTAATACCGGGGAGCGAGTTTGGGACGCAGAAGTTTCGTCGGTTGACACCGCGATCTTGTTGTGCGGAGTTTTGACTTGCCGCGAATACTTTGGCGCTGCCGAAGTGCAAGCACTCGCAGATGACATTTTTGATCGTGTGGAGTGGACTTGGCTCTCAGAGGACACAGCGTTGTTGCCCCACGGATGGACCCCGGAGATCGGTTTTCTACCTTACCGATGGGACAACTACAGCGAACTGATGATGATGTACCTGCTGGGATTAGGGTCCAATAACTATCCGCTTCGCGGCGATACCTGGACCGCCTGGAAGCGGCTCAAATTTGAATATCACGGATTGCGTTACATCGGATCATTTGCGCCGCTTTTTGTTCACCAGTATTCCCAGGCATGGTTCGACTTCCGCGGGCGCAGAGATAAGTACGCCGATTATTTTCAGAACTCCATTACGGCAACGGAGGTCCATCGGCGTTTTTGTTTTGAACTGTCCAAGGAGTTCCCGAGTTACAGTGACGATCTGTGGGGAATCACCGCATCGGACTCGCCGAATGGGTACGTAATTTGGGGTGGGCCTCCATCCGTGGGCCCGATTGATGGGACCATCGTACCCAGCGCGTCCGCCGGCTCGTTGCCATTCCTGCCGCAACCTGTGATGCGGGTCTTGCGCACCATCAAGGACCGTTACCCGGACGCCCTTACGAAATACGGGTTCGTGAACGCGTTTAATCCGCTCACCAAGTGGTACGACACGGATGTAATTGGAATCGATACGGGAATCACCTTATTGATGGCCGAGAACGTTCGCACAGGATTTGTCTGGAACACTTTCATGAAGAGTGAGGAAGCGCAACGCGGCATAGCGCGCGCCGGACTCAAGAAATATTGAATTTCGATTCGATCACGCCCCGACATTCATAAAATTCTTTCATCACGCCGGGAATAATTTTCCCCGAAGTCAAGCCGCTTACATGCGCAGAATCGATAAACCGCATCGGTCTTGCAAGCGCCGCTTTACCCCCAACTCGAAGGCTGTTTCTGCAAGGTTAAGATTCAAAAGCACATACATCCATGTCGTCGTCCTCGGTTTTCGAGGATCTTATTTGCCGAAGTAATTTCTCTCGGAAATTTCAAACGGTACTAAACGTGAAATAGCGATATTGGCATTTTCGCATCAAAGATGCGGTAGAAAGATCTGGCAAGCGTATTTGCGAAAACCCCGTAGGCCATTTTCGCATCTTTGATTTGCATCTGTATTGGTAGCACATACCCAATGGCTCACGACGGAAGATTGCGGAGTAGTTGGCGCGAGAGACTCTCTGCCTTGCGCAATGTGCCACCAGTCCTGAAGATCGTGTGGCAGTCAGGCGCGCTGGTTGTCTCGCTTGGTTTATTGTTTCGGCTGATCGCTTCGCTTGTTCCAATCGTCGCGCTATGGATCACCAAGCTCATTATTGACGGCATTGTTCGCGTTGTTTCTAGCCATCAACCGGTCCCGGTCACTCTCTGGTGGTTGGTTGCCGCGGAATTTGGCGTCGCCATTCTCGGCTCTATGCTGAGCCGTACCATCGATTATCTCGACGCGCTCCTGGCCGATAAATATACCCGCCACGTAAGTATTCAGGTCATGCGCCATGCGGCAGAGCTTGACCTCTCGGCTTACGAGGACCCGGTTTTCTACGACCGCCTGGAACGGGCGCGCGTGCAGGCCACTGACCGCTTGGGAATGATCCAGTCGATTGGGCGTTTGATCCAGCAAGGGATCACAGCAGTATCGTTGTCTATTTCTATTCTTGTATTTTCGCCATGGCTGCTGTTGCTGCTAATCGTTGGCATCCTCCCCGCATTTCTCGGGGAAAGTCATTTCGCATTTCTGGGCTACGCGCGGAGTTTCCGCCAGACCTCCGTCCGCCGCGAGCTTGACTATCTGCGTGTCTTAGGGGGAAGCCGGGAAGCCGCCAAGGAACTCAAATTATTCGGCCTGAAAGATTTTCTTATCGATCGCTTTACCTGTCTTTCCGATCAGATTTATGCCGAAAATGTCGATCTGGCGCGGCGCCGGTTGATAGCGGGGTCCTTTCTATCCATGATCGGGACGGCCGGCTACTACGCCACGTATGTGTACGTTATTTGGCGGACTGTCACCGGCGCACTGAGCATCGGCATGCTCACTTTTTTGACAGGCGCCATCATTCAGGCAAGCGCGAATCTTCAGCAGATTTTCTCCACGCTCTCCAGCGTCGCCGACCAAGCTTTGTTCCTTACGGACCTGCTTGCCTTCTTTGCCATGGAGCCGGCGATCCAGTCTAAACCGAATGCGCTGCCGGCGCCTCGCCCGATCCTGCGCGGCTTCGAATTTCGCCGCGTTTCGTTCCGCTATCCGGGAAATTCCCGGTTCGTACTGCATGATCTGAATTTCCATCTGCACCGGGGCGAGCGAGTTGCATTGATTGGCGAAAACGGAGAAGGGAAGACAACATTAGTCAAGCTGATGACTCGCCTATATGACCCAGTCGAGGGCCAAATTTTGTTGGATGGAGTCGACTTGCGAGAGTACGACTTGGACGACCTCTATCGAGAAATCGGCGCTATCTTCCAGGATTTCATGCGCTATGAAATGAAGGCCCGTGACAACATCGCGGTCGGTCAGATTGACCGGCTTACGCATTTGCTCGCTTTGAAGCAGGCAGCAGCCAAAAGTATGGCGGATGAGGTGATCGAGAGGCTGCCGCGTGACTACGAACAGATGCTGGGCCGGCGCTTCGAAAATGGTGTGGATCTTTCTGGAGGAGAGTGGCAAAAAGTCGCCTTAGCACGCGCTTATTTGCGTGACGCGCAAGTACTGATTCTGGACGAGCCTACTGCCGCCCTCGATGCGCGCAGCGAATTCGCCGTGTTTCAGCGTTTTGCGGAGCTTACCGCGGGGAAAACTTCGCTTTTCATTTCTCACAGATTTTCCACAGTGCGCATGGCCGACCGCATTGTTGTCCTGCAAAATGGAAAAATCACGGAGGACGGCAGTCACGAACAATTGTCGAGTCTTGGGGGACACTACGCAGAAATGTTCGAGATGCAGGCCGCTAATTATCGCTAAGAAATGAATTCATCATGCCGCAGAACATACATTTGAAAATTGTGACCGCAGAGAGTGAGCGTCCGTGCGAAACCGCCCTCTCGACCCACGATCCGCAAATATTGCACAACAAGGCGGAAGAACTTGCCGGCAGTTTAAAGTGGTTGCCCAATACAGAGACCACACACACGTTTTCTGAGAGAATTTCGGCGTTAAAGCACACTTTGAAGCCGATCTTTGCACTTTTAGAGTCTCCACCCCCGATGCCACCGATTGCCGACGATTTTCGCTGGCTTTACGACAATGGGCGGCTTTTGTACACCGAACTTGTCAACATTACTGCGATTTTTAAACCTCACTACAAAATGCCGCACGTGCGCGCCGCGAATGGAAAGACGGTTCCGCGGGTGCTCGCGATCGCAGAGGGATTCCTTGGTGTAGTAGGCCATGAATTTATTGAGCAGGATTTCTGTTTATTTGTCGAAGTGTTTCAAAAAACGACATTTCTCGAGTTGCGCGAGCTTTGGGCGCTGTCGGCAACTTTAAAGCTGGTGCTGCTGGAACAGATTGCCCTACGTAGTAAAACCCTGTTGCATGCACCTCAGGACAACTCTCATGGAGTGGGAAAGTGTGTACGCAGTCTGCGGGAACTCGGGCAGATCTCCTGGAAAGATACTCTCGAGCCACTGATCGTAATCGATCAGGTATTACGGCAAGACCCGGCTGCTGCCTATGCAGCCATGGATTTTGAAAGCCGCGATCTTTACCGCAATAAGGTGTCCAGCATCGCGGAACATTCTGATTGTAGTGAGTTGGAGGTTGCCCAGGCAGCCTTGGGTCTGGCACAAGCGAGGACCAGAATTGCCTCGGCCGATCCGCGCGTAGAACTGCGCGAGTCGCATGTGGGCTATTACCTTGTAGATAAGGGACGCTTTTCACTTTATAGAAAAGCGCACTGCCAGCCTCCTTACAGCCAGAAAATCCAAGAATTTTTGCGCGCTCATCCTGATGAATTCTTTTTGCTGGGAATTGAAGTAGTGGCGCTCGCCATTATGGCGGTTGCAGTGGGTCATGTGACCGACTCGTATAGTTCATTTGCGCTGCTTATCTTCGCGATGGGCACTCTTTTCCTTCCGTGCTCGCAGAGCGCTATTCAATTGATAAATCAAGCCGTCACCACTCTGCTGCCACCGAAGATATTGCCCAAGCTTGATTTCGAAGACGGGGTCCCGGATCACTGCATCACCTTGGTTGCAGTGCCATGTCTGCTTTTGAGTGAAAAGCAGGTACATGGCTTGGCCGAGGACCTGGAAGTACGCTTTCTGGGAAATCACGACCCAAATATTCATTTTGCGCTGCTTACAGACCTGCCTGATTCCGCCGAGCCCGCGCGGGAGGACAGCCCGCTTATCCATCTGTGTGCGGACTTGGTCCACGAGTTAAACCACAAATATGCCAGCCAGGGGATGGGTTCATTCTTCATGTTTCATCGCCACCGCGTGTACAACCCTCGTGAAAAATCGTGGATGGGGTGGGAACGCAAGCGGGGAAAACTGCTTGATCTTAATAAGCTCTTGCGTGGCAAGTACGATAGTTTTCCGGTGAAAGTTGGAGACCTTTCCATCCTTCCGCGGGTGCGGTTTGTGATCACACTGGATGCGGATACGGAATTGCCCCGTGGTACTGCTCGTCGCATGATCGGGACTCTGGCGCATCCCCTGAATCAGGCGATTATTGATCCAGAGCGAAATGTGGTCTATGAGGGGTATGGGATTTTGCAGCCACGGGTCGGCGTGAGCGTGCAAAGCACGACCCACTCGCGATTGGCCGCGATCTATGCCGGCGAGACCGGCTTTGATATCTACACGCGTGCCGTTTCGGATGCATACCAGGATTTGTACGGAGAAGGCAGCTTCACCGGAAAAGGCATCTATGAAGTTGATGCTGTCCATCGGGTGTTGGACCAGCGCTTTCCCCGCAATGCGCTGTTGAGCCACGACCTGATCGAAGGCGCCTATGCGCGTGCCGGCTTCGTCAGCGATATTGAAGTGATTGAAGACTATCCGTCCCATTACAGCGCCTTCAATCGCCGTAAGCACCGCTGGCTGCGGGGAGACTGGCAAATCGCTGGTTGGCTGCTGCCGCATGTGCCGCAGGAATCCGACGATCGCGTGGCCAATCCGATTTCGCTCGTTTCCTGGTGGAAGATTTTCGATAACTTGCGTCGCAGCCTGGTCGAGCCTGCCGCATTCGTATTCCTTATCGCCAGCTGGTTGATGCGCGATGGCCTCCCTGTGCATTGGACCATGTCCCTGCTGTGCATCCTATTTTTGCCAGCTGGTTTTTCTCTTGCAGTCAATTTGCTTAAGTCCGGGTTTCATGCCGATCTGACGGAGGCCCAGGATGCATTCAGCGCATTCTTTACGGCCAGCGTGAACTTGTTTTTCACGATAACTTTTCTCGCTCACCAGGCGCTACTTTCGCTGGATGCTGTGGTGCGTGTCTTAGTACGACGTTTGGTGACACGGCGGCGGCTTTTGGAATGGGAAACTGCGGCTGAAGCGGAATTGGGCAACCGCGGACGCTCCCCGGTGGATATTTACCTGAATTGGACGCCCCTACTATCCCTTGCCGTGGGGCTGCTGGTGTGGGTTGTGCGGCGCGACGCTGTTATTGTTGCGCTCCCCATTCTTATTCTATGGGCGTGCAGTGGTTTGATTTCATCCTGGCTGAATCGCCCGCCGCGGGCCGCGCGGAATCAACTTTCCCGCAAAGATTTTGCATTTCTGCGCCGTACAGCCCTGCACACTTGGCGATACTTTGCCGAGTTCAGCACGGCTGAACACAATTGGTTGGTTCCTGACAATGTGCAGGAACAGCCAGCGGCCATCGCGGCCCGCGTTTCGCCCACTAACATTGGGTTGTTGCTCAATGCAAGGCAAGTCGCATGTGAGTTTGGGTATCTGACAGTCCCGGAGTTCACCCAGCAAACACAGCGCACCCTCGCCACACTGCAAAGGCTGAAGAAATATCGCGGACATGTGATGAATTGGTATGACACACGGACTCTGGAGCCGATGGCCCCGTCGTTTGTTTCTTCGGTGGACAATGGAAATTTGTTGGCGTCGCTGTGGACGTTGCAGCAGGGTAGTCTCGACAGATTGAAGCAACCGGTCCTACAGCCGTGCCTGGCAGAAGGGTTCTTGGACTATCTGCGCGTATTGACGGCCAAGCATCTCTTGTCGAGAAAAACTATTTCGGTGTACGAGCACGCAGGTATGACCGGCAATTGGCTGCAATCGGTGTTGAACTTTTCCATTGCGTTGTGGGAACAAGTCCAGGAGAAAGTAGACTTAAAATGCGCGGACGCAAAGTGGTTTGTGGAAGAAGCGAACGCACGTTTACAGAACATTCGGCAAACCGTCGAAGAATGTGCGCCGTGGCTTTCGCCTGAATTCGAGGCCCTTCGCAATGCCGAAACGCTGAATCTCGAAGTAATGGACGCAATTTCGTTGCAAGATTTGCCGGATTTCATCACCAGTTTGGCGGACCGCGTGCGCCTGGCAATGGCCACAACGGGGGCTCCCCAAAAAGAATTGCTTGAACGCTTCCAAGGGCAGCTCCAGATCGCGCGTGAAAATGTCATGCGATTGAGCGCCGATCTGCGAAATATTGCGGCAGAGGCCGGAAAACTTGCCGATGCAATGGATTTCCAGTTTTTACTGGATAAACGTCGAAAACTCTTGTCTGTTGGTTTTGATTTGGAGACCCACTGCGTACACTCCGCTTGCTACGATTTACTGGCTACGGAGTCGCGCACTGCCGTATTTTGCGCGATCGCCAAAGAAGACATTCCCCAGGAAAGCTGGTTTCTTCTCGGCCGGGCGCATACGCTCGACCGGGGGAGGCCGGTGCTGCTTTCATGGACTGGCACCTTATTTGAGTATCTAATGCCGGCGCTTTGGATGCGCTCTTATTCCAACACTCTTCTGGAGCGCTCTCGATCTGCCGCAGTTCGTTCACAACAGAAATATGCGGCTGCCAAAGGCGTGCCTTGGGGTATTTCAGAATCCGCATATAGCAAGCTGGACGAAGCGGGAAATTATCAGTACTACGCGTTCGGCCTTCCCCATCTCGCACTGCGGAAACGCGAGAAGAATGGCCTTGTCATTTCACCGTATTCCACACTATTGGCGTTGGATGTCGATCCCAAGAATGCCATAACTAACCTTAACAACATGCATCACATGAAGTGGTTCGGCAGCCGTGGCTTCTATGAAGCCGCAGATTTCAGCGCGCCACGGCGGCGCTTCTGGCATGAACGTTATCAGTTGGTGCGCTGCTGGATGGCCCATCATCAGGGAATGAGTCTGCTGGCGCTGGCCAACTTCCTGAATGGCAACGTGGTGCAAAAATGGTTCCACGCCGAACGGCGGGTACAAGCGACCGAGCTTTTACTTCATGAAAAACCGGTTGCGCACGTTCGCCGTCAGGATATTCCGCGCAGGCTCGCTGCCGCCTAACTTTTCCTTGTCGGAGATGCGGTTGCTATCCTGAGATTCCCAAAAATATACGGAAGAATGGTAATCCGGTTCGTTCCGGCAAATATTGCGTGTCCTGCGAGAGCGCGGTAGTGAGAGACAACCAATAGCTCTCAACATTCGAGAGAAAGGTTTAGTAATTGTCGAGTTGCTAGCAGCAGGGCTCTTGGCTTTTGTTACAGCGCGGTCCTGCCCCGTATGGCGCGCAAAACCAGACTGGATGTGGCTGGGTACTCTCTAATTGGCTTTCCACACTTTATTTCCTTTCAACAAACGCCGTAAAAGCTGACGGGGATGCTCTCCGCGAGATGGACGCAATGATTGCTTACTTTAGGCAGAACGAAATCGCGGAGGTGAGACGAGAATAACGCTGAAGAAGTTGCCTCGGGGGACGCCGCGAATCGGATTCTGATAGACATTTTTGGCCGTAACGTTCCGCCGTATTTCGGCTTTTTGTGCACACTATCCTAATTTGCGCAATCGGGAAAAAGCTGTACCTTGGCGAGGTAAACGCATGATTGCATGGCGCTAGTAAAACCGACTAGACTGGCTTTGTTTGCCGTACGAAATTTTTGGCGAAGTTCTCAAGCTAGTGCTCAAGGAAAATCTGGTGCCGGTCCGTATACTCATCGTGGATGACCACGACGTTGTGCGCGAGGGAGTCCGTGCAATCCTCAAAAAGCGCAACGATTGGGAAATTTGTGGCGAAGCGGCAAATGGCCAGGAAGCAGTCTCCCAGGTCGAAGCTCTCAGGCCCGATGTCATTATCCTGGACATTACTATGCCGCGAATGAGTGGACTGGATGTCGCACGTAAAGTTGTGCAAAATGTCCCGCAGAGCCGGGTATTAATGTTTACCATGCACGATAGCGCCACAGTCGAACAAGCGGTTCGCGGAAGCGGTGCCCACGGGCTGGTTCTCAAGCTTCACGCGGCGCGGGACCTGGTCAAAGCAGTGGATGCGGTAATGGATGGAGGCACTTTTTTTGGTACTGGTTTGTCCCAAAGCTAGATGCATCGAAGAGATGCTGGAATTAGGGCAAAAAAACTGTATGGCTTTGACATTCGGCGTTCTGGTACCCCGAAAGTAAAAATTACACGATCCAAAATGATTGATTGCGGTTTTTGGTAGTTTGTTTCCATGAGCTTAGTCGGAGTCTTCCAGTTTGGTCACTCCGCTGCAATAAACGGGCACCCAGGTTTTCTAAATTCTGGCATCTGGTTATGTGGTGATGTTCCGGGAGATAGACCCTTATGAATACCTTACGAATCCTTGTTGCGGATGACCATGAAGTGGTGAGGCGTGGGTTGTGTTCGCTGCTAGAGTCCCAGGTTGGGTGGCAGATCTGCGGAGAAGCGTCAGATGGGCGGGAACTCCTCAAGAAAACGGCCGAGCTGCGTCCTGACATCATCGTGCTCGACGTTGCCATGCCCAATCTCAACGGCCTGGAGGCCACGCGGCAAATCCTGAAAGCGAATCCGAAAGCCAAAGTGCTGGTATTAACACTCCATGATTCGGACCAACTCATTCATGAGGTACTGACGGCTGGCGCCGCTGGCTTTGTACTCAAATCGGACGCGGCACGCGACCTGGTTGCCGCGGTTGAATCTCTGCGACAAAACAAGCCCTATTTCACTTCCAAAGTGGCATCCATGGTGTTGCATGGATTTCTTAAAGGCGGACCCGGTGCAATGACTGGCGGCCAGGTGAGTCCGCTCACAGCGCGTGAACGTGAAATTGTGCAGTTGTTGTCGGAGGGTAAGAGCGCCAAGGAAGTAGCGGTGGCCCTTAACATCAGCGTGAAAACCGCGGAAACCCACCGCTCCAACATTATGCGCAAGCTGGACATACATTCCGTCAGCGAGTTGGTGCTCTATGCGGTACGAAACAATATTGTCAACGTAGAGTCGGCTTCAGCATAATGCCCATCTCGAGTTTTGTTGCTGCTTACTGGGCCCTCCGAATAACCAGCAGGTGTTTACCTATAAATCGTATTCTTGCGCGCCAGTTTTAACGGTGGTTTCTCCGCTTTGCGTCGGATCCTCTGATAGTGGGGTAAGGCAGCCCCACGTTCCGGAGATGCGGGTATGGAATTTGGACGCGGCGACTCTCCTCGAGTTTCTCCATTATCGCCATCAAACGTCATTACGAGAATATTTTTGACGTCGTAATATTGGGTTGTGCCACCAGAGAAAACGCGATGGTTCCTTGGGCACCGCCGATAAATTTGCCTTGGATTACCCGTCCATCTCTCAAGGCGATCGAGTCGCTGTATGCCGACAAGGGCAATATCGCCAGCAGTATCGCGATTCTCATTAAAAAGATCCGGTGTTGCGTCTTCATGGGCCACCCCTTAAGCGCCAGCCTCTTTGTGATCTAAGTGATAGCGTTAGCCTTTTATTTGCAGGTTTCCATCCCTGGAAAGGTGTATTCCTATCGGGCAATAGAGGAGGAGAAAGAATGGCCGCCTTCCTTAGGGAGAATTATTCGGCTTTATACCGGAATGTACTGAGACCCTGCTCGCATAAGCGGGGATAAACTCAATGCGGTACCGTGATAGAAGCGGTTGAATTTTATGCTCAGGAATACATCTGCCGCTGAGATGATTAGTTTTTCCTCTGAGGTCTATCGCGTTCTTATCGTGGAGGATCAGGATTCCATTTGCAAAGCGCTTCGCCGGCTCCTTGGAGAACAAGCGATATTTCAACTGTGCGGGGAGGCAAAGAACGGTTATGAAGCCGTGGAGAGGGTGGTGGAGCTTAAACCAGAAATCGTAGTCATGGACATCAGCATGCCAGGTCTGGACGGGCTGGAGGCGACACGCCGGATACACAGGTTACTCCCGGAGGTCGAAATCCTGATTTTTACCCAGTATGAATCCTTGCAAGCCGCTCAAGCCGCGAAAGATGCGGGGGCGCGTGGTTTTCTGTGTAAATCCGATGCAGCCCACCAACTCCTTTCGGCATTGACGGCGGTATGCCAGCACAAGCCATTTTTTCCTCACAGCCCATGAGCCCTTACATAAGATATTGTTGCCGAGTAAATGATTCACTGTATTGCGCATAGCCCCAAGCTTCGGCAGACTAAACTTAATTCTAAACCGACGCGAAGCTGGGGCAGACACGTTGATCCAATATGCTGCCCCCTTCTCTTTATAAGCAAGAAATTACAATTCCAATTGCAATCGGGGTGGTTCTTAGGTAGTGACTCAGTTTGGTTCCTTTCGGAGTAAAGTTGTTGACGCAGGGATGACAAAAATCTTTACCATAGAGAGCACGGAGTTCCACAGAGCACTGCACAGAGGCTTTGTTGTTTCCCTCGGGTGGTTTCCGCTTTTGCTTATCGCCGAATCCCCAAACCAAACTGAGCCACTACCGGTTCTTAAGTGCCTGTCCGCAGCAGATTGTTGCGCACGGCGTACATTACCAATTGGCTCACGGAATGAAAATTGAGCTTGCGCATGATGTTAGCGCGGTGAGTTTCGGTGGTCTTTATGCTAATGCCGAGCGCAGCAGAGACCTCCTTGCTGGTCTTGCCCTCGGCAAGAAGCTGGACGACCTCCAGTTCTCGCGGAGTCAGGCGGCTCCGGTCAACGTCACTTATCACCGTACGATTGCGCTCACTCAATCGGCCCTCCAAGGGGGGTTCCCATGCCTGGGGTGTGACAAATGCTCGCCCCCTTTGCAACGCTTCGACTGCAGCTTTTAGGCTTCGACCGGCCTCCGACTTGCGTAGAAAACCCCGGGCCCCCGCTTTTATGGCTTCGCGCAACGCGTGCTCCGATTCATCAATTGTGAGAACGAGCACTGCGGTGTGTGGTTCTGTTTCCAAAATCTTCCGGGTGGCCTCCAGACCATTGAGGTTTGGCATCTTTATGTCCAAAATTGCCAGGTCTGGCTTCAGTTGCACGGTCTTGCTGACTGCCTCGCAACCGTCCGCCGCTTCGCCGCAAATCTCCCACCCCTCGTGGCCTTGAAGAAGAACACGCAGGCCACGCCGTACGATTTCATGGTCATCGGCAATGAGAATTCGATATGGCTTCATATATGCATACCACCGAAGATTGGTGCGATTCTTAAAGCTTGAAAGTGCTAGGTGCTACGGGACCTGATATTTGTGCGGAATTACGACGCAAATAGTTCCCCTACAGTTGTGCGTGTAAGTTTTTATCTCTGAGCGGCCACCTACAAAGGACCACTTGAAAGAGGCGACCTGGGTGTTTTGCCTAGGGGTTCTACAGTGACATCTCTACATGGCTACAGGAGCAACTGGATGGTGAACTTTTGCCTCACTGACTACTCTCGTTCTTGTTCTTGCTCACCTGAATTTTAAATCTGAGTGAGCATTGGAGACACCAGTCTCTGGAGGAATTTCATCATGAGCGTTTACACCTCTTCGCTATCCAGCGTGATGTCCCATGCGACTCGGCCTAATCCCGGATCGACTCCGAGTCTGGTTGCACAAGCCCAGGCGGGCGATGGAGAGGCTTTCGCGATTCTTTTCGAACAGCACAAGAAACGTGTCTATTCGCTATGCCTGCTGATGACGGGCGATATTGCAGATGCCGAAGATTTGACGCAGGACGCGTTTATCCAAGTGTTCCGCAAGCTGGGAACGTTCCGCGGCGATTCTGCATTTTCGACCTGGCTCTATCGTGTGGCGGTAAATACCGTGCTCATGAGCCTGCGCAAGCGTAAGCCGAAACAAGTTTCTCTGGATGAACCGGTATGCATTGACGATTCGATGGTACCGCGCGATTTCGGAAAAAATGACCCAGAACTGTCGAGTACGGTAGATCGCATCGCGCTGCTTCGCGCCATAAAAGATCTGCCCGAAGGGTATCGGACAATTTTCCTTTTGCATGAAGTCGAGGGATATCAACATCATGAAATCGCCGCGATGCTCCATTGCTCGGTAGGCAATTCCAAGTCGCAACTTCACAAAGCCAAGCTGAAGATTCGTGAACTGCTGATGCTGGGCGGGGTCGGGCCGCCGCGTAAACCGGACAACAGGGCTTAAGCGGGATCGATGCCTGACGAGGATATTGGAGACGACATTTTCGACCTTGAGCTAGCAAGCGGACGCGCGCAAGTTTCCCCAACATTCCCTGCCTGATCGTAAAAATAATGCCAAAAATAACGAGGCCCATTAATGGGCCTCGTTATTTTATCTCTGTGTAACGCAGTTAGTAAGAACTCGAAGCCAGCGCAACATTCGAGATGTGAATGGTGTTGCTTGAGCTATCCAGAGTTCCCATCACCTTCACACTCTTACCCGAGAACTTCTTGGCTTGGGGTTGGCGGCGCGGACCAGGACTTAGTTGGGGCCTGGTATTGGCGTCGGTAAATCTGAGATTTCAAGATGCCGATATCTGGAAAGTAATAACGCTTTCACCTTTTATTCTTTACCTTAATTCATTGTTCCTGCGCACGGCGTCTAAGTGTAGCTCGCTAGCTTCTCCTCAAGGTTTTTCTTAGCGTCGGAGGAACTTGAAGGTAGGAACCCTATTTCTGATGGTGGAAACAAGTTATACACAGGACTACGTCATCGACACCGACGGTTCGTTTCTCGCGGAAGCAGAAAAGCAGCACGGCCGGCTAAGCGCCGGCCGTGACCTTACGGAACGAAGAGTTCGTTAAAAGACGAGCTTGGCCCCGAATTGGATGTCGCGGTTGTCGGCAACGATTGATGTGATCGAACCGAAAGACGACGTGCCGAAGGTTGAGTTTGGGTTCGCCAGTTGCGGATGGTTGAAGATATTGAAAAATTCAGCGCGGAACTGAAACTTCGCGCGCTCGGTTATTGGGAGGTCTTTGAACAGAGAAAAATCGGTGTTCAGAAGAGATGGTCCAGTGAGTAAATTTCTTCTCGCATTGCCGAAGGTGAACGCGGCCGGCATTGCGAAAGCAGATGCATCGATGCAGTTTGTCAGGTGACTCGAGTTGCAGTGCGCACTCGGCGTTCCCACGACATCCGGACGCTGATTGGCGCGGCCGCTGTTCGCCACGTCGCCGGCAATGCCCACGTTAATAGGCATGCCACTCTGCAATGTCGTGATGTCATTGATCTGCCAGTTGCCCAGAATCGCGCGCACCACCGCGTTTTGACCGCTCAGTTTGGGTAGCTCATAGACCACGCTGGCGACAAAACGATGACGGATGTCCCAATTGGCATCTCCGTAGTCGCCATAAATGTTATAGGCATTCATGGGGGCCCCGCCGCCGTTGGAGTCAGTGGACATGTCCAGGGTATGAGACCACGTGTAACTCGCCAGAACTTGCAAGCCGCGGGTCATCCGTTGCCGGAAAATCGCTGTCATGCCATTGTAGTTTGCGGTTTCGTCATTCTGGATGGTGCGGATCCGTCCCCACAGTTGATTTGGCCGTAGGGAATTGACCGAGCCCGGCCCCAGTGTGACGGGCTGGTTGTTGTAGAAGCTGCGATCCAGGTGGATTGAGTGCGAGCCTAGATATTGCAATTCAAATCCAGACTTCGAAGACAGTTCGCGGGCCAGGCCGAGGTTCCATTGGTACATGCGCGGAGTCGGCAAGTATGGATTTTCGGTGAAGACAGCGAGATAGGACGATGGAGTTGATCCTGACCCTAAGGTTGGATTGTCTAATGTCAGCACATTTCCAGGACTCGAATTGAAGGTTGTGGTCAGCGCGAAAGGTGGATTGGTGGTGGACAAAGTGAAACTGTTCATCTGGTTTGGGTTGTAATAAGCGCCGGCTCCACCGCGTAAAACCATCTTGTCAGTCATGCGGAAGGCGAATCCGATGCGCGGCGCCCAGTTGTCGTGATTCGGGCGGATGAATTTGAAGCCCGGCTCCGGGGTGGTGGCCGGAATCAGAGCAGTTTGGGCCGGATTTAGGATTCTGGCAAAACCGTTCACACTGTAAGGAACGGTAGGCAGTTCGTAGCGTAGGCCGTAGTTCAAGGTCAGCTTCGACGTGACCTGCCAATTGTCCAGCGCAAAAAAGCCATCGCGCCATTCTGCGATCACACCCTTGATTTCATTGATCGGCGTGACGTCATTCTGTGGGAATCCCAAGATAAAATCCGCCGCGGCGTTCCCCGACATTGATCCATCGAACGCGAAAACACCCCGCGGACTATTGGCTGCGGCACGGCCCGTGGTCAACTTGCGAAGTTCCACTCCGGCCATCATGTTGTGCTTACCATGGAGGTAGCTGATCTGATCAAATCCGTGCCAGGTGGTGTCGTCCTGATACCAATTGCTGCCAGCGTTCTCAGCTCCTACATAGCCGCTGATGGTGAAGTCCGGTAAGCCAGGATTGTTGTTAACAGTATCGGCATTGAACCCCGGAATACCCAACTGTGTCCCTGCGTCAGTCAAGCCGTGCGCTGCGAAATAATTCAGGGCATTGGTCTCAAGATGATTTCGTCCAAACCTGAAGTCATTGACCAGGTTGGGCGTAATCATGTGAGTGTAGCCAAAAGCGATGTTCCTGTTTCGCAACGGGCCCGAAGTCGCGTTGAATGGATTGGGCGGGTCAGCGCCGCCTAAAACCGTCATATTTTGCCAGTCATAACGGCCAAATAGGCGGATTTTGTCCCCAAACGTTTGGTCAATGCGTTCCAAGGTTTGATTGGTAGTGATATTCGAAGGCACCGGACCGACCAAGTTATCGCTGAGTCCAGGCAAGTTGGGCAGGGGTATGTATTGTAAGACCCTCTGCGCAGGCGCAGATAGAGACCCCGAAAGATCATTGTTCGGGTAGGGCTGACCATTGTTGGGGTTGAAGAGTTGTGTGTTGCCGCTTGCAGAAGAGGTACAGGCGCCACTCGCATCGAAACCGGCTGGACACAGAGCGGAAAAATCACCTTGCCGCATCGCTGGAGTTAGGGCCGTACCTACAGAGGTTGAGCTGCGGAGCTGACGCAACCCCTCGTAGGAAGCAAGAAAGAAAGTCTTGTTGCGCCCATTATAGAGCTTAGGAAAGTAAACCGGCCCGCCCAGCGCAAAACCGAATTGGTTGAAGCGGAGCGGCTGCTTGTCTGAACCTGGAGCGTCAAAAAACGGATGCGCGTCAAACAGGTCGTTGCGCACAAACTCGAACACTGACCCATGGAGATTGTTGGTGCCGGATTTACTGGTCAGGTTGACGTGCACACCCATGTAGCTCCCATATTGCGCGGTGTAATTGCCAGTTTGGACTTGCACTTCCTGGACCGCGTCAACATTCGGCGTAACAGCGGTCACCGTAATGAGGTTATTCATAGTGGTGATACCGTCGAGAGTAATGCTGTTCGTGATCTCACGTTGTCCTGCCCCGATGAAATCTTCCCCCGGCGGCGTTTCCGTCATCGATGACTTCGGTCCGAGGACAACGTTGGAATTGGTTGTGGCCAATTTCATGGCGTCACGCCCGTTCAATGGAAGGTCGGTAACGGAGCGGGTGTTCAGCGTTTCCGTGAGAGTGGCGTCGTCGGTCGGAATCAGGGGTGTGGCGGCGTCGACCGTTATCGACTCATTAACCGAACCCACTCTCAATGCGAAGTCCGTACGTACTGTCTGGTTGCTCTGCACTACGACACCCTTTTGGATCGTCCTGGAAAAGCCTGTCTGGTCTGCGGAAATGTCGTAGGTGCCCGCCTGAATGAAATTGATGGCGTAGTAACCTTCGCTATTGGTAGCGGTTGGATAGCTGGTGCCGGTGGCTGCATCGACCGCCAGGATTTTCACGCCTGCTACTACATTTCCCGTCGTGTCGGTGACCGTGCCGACAAGCGAGGTATTGTTGGCTACCTGGGCATATCCAGGACTTGCTACCAGCAAGTACAGAAATAATGCCTGAATACAATGCCAAAACATGATCCGTTGTTTCACTTTGGACCCCCCAGAATTTGACTTCGTTTACGCTGCGACACGTACAGTCAATGAGGCGAAAGTCAAACACGCGACGTAAGACTTGTCATCAGGCTGAAGCCCTGTCGGGAAATAGGTCATGTGACCTATTCGTTTAGCTCCGGATCAGGCGGGTCTTTTTTGGTTTCTTTGGTTTAGAGCGCCTCAGAGAGAAGGAAAGCGCGGGAGGTGTGGCTATGAAAGCTTTCAATGCGGCTAATCGGAATGAACAATCCCGCGCTGGATGGCGTAAATCGCGGCTTGGGTCCGATCTCGAGCTCCTAATTTTTCGAGAACACCGCTCACGTGAATGCGGACGGTTTTTTCTGCAATCTCGAGACTCTCCGCAATTTCGCGATTGCTCTGCCCCCGGGAAATCTGGGTGAGGACCTGATGCTCCCGCGGCGTCAGTTCCAGGCAGGGGGTCCGTTCGGCCAGCCGGTCGCGCGCAGCCCTGGGCAAATACCGCAGCCCCTGGTGTACGGTCAGGACCGCTTCCACGACTTCGTGACCACTGGCATCTTTGGTCAGATAGGCCATGGCCCCGTTACGCAAGGCGCGATATACATCTTCACTGCCTTCGTAATTGGTCAAGACGACGATGCGAGCGCCGCCGTATTGCTTCTTGAGCGCGGTGATGACATCAAACCCGGAAATGCCTGGCAAGCGAAGGTCCATGAGGGTCACATCCGGCTTTAACTGGCCATAGAGCGAGATGGCTTGTTCGCCGTTTTCCGCTTCTCCAACGATGGAAAATTGTTTCTTTCCAGTGAGAATTGAGCGCAGGGCCATTCTGGCCAGAAAGTGGTCTTCCACGAGCAGAATTCGTACTACAGATGAAGTCATGGTTTGGCCGCCTTGGTTGGAATATCTACGCGCACTTCTGTCCCCGCGCCGGGAGACGATTGGACCCGCAGCCAGCCGCCCAGCTTACGCGCTCTTTCCTGCATCACCACGATGCCGAAGTGTCCATTCGTAAGCACTTTTGGATCGGCCTGCGGAAAGCCTCGACCGTCATCTTTTATAGCCAGTACTAGTCTCGCAGTCTGATATTCCAAGTTGACATCGATGGCGTTGGGTGACGCATGACGGACCGCGTTGGTCAGGGCTTCCTGGCAAATACATGCCAGGTGATGAATGGCTGCGGGCGAAAGCGAAGTTTCCTCTCCGCTCACATGCAGGCGGGCGGCAAGATCTGGCTTGCCATGGACCGCGCTCAGTTCACGGGAAAGCACTTCGGACAGCGGCCCCATCGGCTCAGGCTCCGTGCGCAGGTCCCAGATTATGCGGCGCGCTTCGGCCTGGCAGTGGCGCACCATATTTCGCGCCAGCTCAAGCGAGGAGGGCGCCGTGGCAGGCTGGTTGGCGAACTGCTCCTCGGTTGCTTCCAACTGCCAGGAGATAGCCGCAAAATCGGCCATCAGGGTGTCGTGCCATTCCCGTGCGATCCGGTTGCGCTCTTCCACGACCATTCCCAATCGCGCCTTGACCTGGGCCAGCCGGAAACGGAATAGCGCTGCGATTACTCCCGCAAAGACCAAAGCGATCAAGACATAGAACCAAAAGGTTTGATAGAAAAATGGTTTCTGCTCAACCTCGATCGTGGTAATACCATTGTTCCATGGCATTCCTGTGTCCCGCGCGGAGACGAGGAAACGATAGTGTCCGGGCGGCAGATGGCGGTAGTGGGCGTGCCGTCCTCTCGGTGAAGTCCAATCCCGGTCATAGCCATCGAGCTTGTAGCGAAACTGCACCTGGTCGGGGTTGGACAGGCGGATCGCATCGAACTGAAATTCGAGATCGGAAGCGCCTGGCGCAAGGCTCAGCCGGTCAGTAGCGCCGGTCACAACATTGTCCACCGAGAAGTTCTCGACAAAGGCTTTGGGTACCGGTATCGAAAGTGGTTGTGTGTAACCCTCCGTGTGGACGAAACCCTTGGCGGTTGCAAACCACAATGTCCCGTCCTTGCCGCGGGTGGCTGGCGGTTGCGAAGCCCCTCCGCATTCGCTGCTGCGCATGCCGTCATTTTTTCCGAACAGAACTACATCCAAGGTCCGGCGCTTGCCTGCTACCAGTTCCTGCATCTCATCGATCGGGACCCGCAACAAACCTCGGGTTGTGCTCAACCACAGCGACCCGCGTTCATCGTCCAGCACAGAGAATACCGGATATGGAGGGATCCCCGATTCCAGCGGCAAATGCATGGCCTTTGCGCCCCTGACAAAGTCCACTCCACCCGCCTTCGTCCCGATCCATACCCCCCCGGCGCTATCGACTGACACGGACAAGACAAAACTATTCGAAAGCCCATCTTCTTTCGTAATCGACTGCGCGATGGAATCCTTCAATATATAAAGACCGCTAAAAGTGCCGACGATAATGGAACCGTCACGCTGTTCCTTGATCGCGGTAATTAACTTGTCGGGAAGAAAAATTTCGCCTTTTGTCTTTCCGGGATATCCCGAGGCGTAGCGGATAAGACCTTTATAAGTGCCCACCCAGAGTCGACCGTTCCTATCACAGAGCACGGCGCTGATCGCGTTGCCTGGCAACTCAGTTCCGATAAGGAAACGCTGAAAGCCATGCCCATCGTAGCGGTAGAGCCCGTTGAACCATGTGCCGATCCATACGTTGCCACGCCTGTCCTCAGCCAGGGCGCGGATAGGATTGGATCGACTCGAGCCGGGCAGGGGCTCAGGTTGCAGCTTGTCTTGTTTGATACGGACCAGCCCGCCTCCCCAGGTGCCTAACCAAAGATCGCCCCGTTTGTCGGCGAGCACATTGGCCGCAAAACCGGGTGGAAGACCTTCCGGCTCGCCAAATGGAACCAGTGGTGACTTGCGCCAGCGGCTCATGCCGCCGCTCAATGTGCCAATCCAAAGGTTCCCTTCATTGTCCTGAAACAGAGAGCGTATCGTGGCATCGGTTAATCCTTCACGGGTGCTCCAATGCGCGACGCCACGGGACGAGACCCGGCAAAGTCCATGTCCACCGGTCCCGACCCACAAATAGCCATCACGATCTTGCAGCAGAACTCTTATAGAACCGTGTACGTTGTTTTGTATTTCTTCGTGATAACTGTCACCGGGCCTGGCAGTCAGCCTGAGCAGTCCGCGGGAAAAACCAATCCAAACGGTACCCTCTCCGTCGCCATACGCGGCAGACGCAACGCCCAGGCTGCGGTGACTTACGTGGAATGGCTGCACTCGTGCCCGCGTCGCCAGAAACAGGCCGGCAGAGGTAACAATGAACATATTGCCGCTGCCGTCCTCGGCAAATGGAGTTGTAATATCACCGGACACCAGTCCCAACGAGACCAGGCTCTCGATCCTGTCTCCGCGAATACGCTCGATGCCGTTCTGGGTGGCTATCCAGATTGTTCCGGAGCGGTCTTCCACCATCGCACGTATCCGTTCTTGATGCAGTCCCGCATTTTCGCTAATCGCGGTAGTATGGGTCCCTCTTTGACGAATGACGCCGCGGTCATCGGTTCCAATCCACAAGTCCCCATTACGGCTCACCAGCAGCGCGTTCACCGGCTCATTGGCGACTTCATCACTGGCATCCACTTTAATTGCGGTGAAGTGCAGGCCATCGAAACTCACCAGGCCACCGGAGGTCGCGATCAGCAACGGTCCGCCTGGGATTTGTGCGAAAGCGCGAATGTTGCTTTGCGGCAATCCGTCTTCGACTTGCCAGTCTTTTTTCTGATATTCGGAAAGCGATAAGGGACTGTTTGAATCCGCCCTCGCATAAAGGCACATGAGGGCCAGGAAACCGGCCACTGCGGCCCTATCACGGCATGCCACCGCAATCCTGTTGCCGCTCAACGCGGTCATGACCCAGAGTCTAATCAAAAGCAGTGGGCAACGGTAAGGCATTTGTCCTAATGGGAAAGGCGCTGGGAATGATATGGTCGCTGACCGATTCATAATCGAAAGGTGATCCACTCAGGGATTTATGCGCGGCTTTATTCCAGTTCTTATTTTTGCATCTCTATTTTCTCATCCGCTAAGGGCCCAACAACGTTACGACCTCTTGATTAAAGGAGGAAAGGTCGTCGATCCCCATAATGGGATTGACGCGGTGCGCGATGTGGGCATTAAAAATCACAAAATCACGGCGGTGGACCGTAACCTGCCGGCCGTACAAGCTTTAGAAGTAATTGACGCCCGGGGGATGCTGGTAACACCCGGACTGGTCGATATTCACACCCATGTCTATGCGGGAACCGGGCTGCGCGGAGGATACGACGGCGATAACAGCGTTTATCCAGATGGCTTCACGTTCCGCAGTTGTGTCACAACTGTGGCCGACGCCGGCAGCTCAGGGTGGAAGAATTTCCCCGACTTCAAAGATCGAATCATCGACCGCGCGAAAACCAGAGTGTTCGCATTCCTGAACATTGTCGGAAGTGGCATGGGAGGAAGAGTACCCGAGCAGAACGTACAGGACATGGACCCGGAAGCCGCCGCGTCCATGGTGAAGCAATATCCCGATAACATCATCGGCATCAAAACAGCCCATTACGAAGCGCCCGATTGGACTGCCGTGGACCGGGCCTTGGCGGCAGGCAATCTGGCACAAGTCCCGGTCATGGTCGATTTCGGTGCTTTCCGCCCGGAACGTCCCTATGAGGAGCTGGTAACCAAGAAACTCAGGTCCGGCGATATTTCTACTCATATGTATATCGACGGCATCCACATGCTGGATGGGAACGGCAGAGTACTCCCCTATCTATTCGACGCGAAGAAGCGCGGCGTAATTTTTGATGTAGGCCATGGTGGCGCCAGCTTTGCGTTCAGCCAGGCGGACCCCGCCGTTCATCAGGGGTTCCTGCCAGATTCGATTTCGACCGACTTGCATATCGGGAGCATGAATGCCGGAATGAAAGACATGACCAATGTGATGTCGAAATTCCTGAACATGGGAATGCCGGTAGAAGATATTATTCTGCGCTCGACCTGGAATCCGGCCCACGAAATCAAACATGACGAGTTGGGAACACTTTCTGTCGGCGCGACCGCGGACATTGCGGTGGTGCGCGTGCAGAAAGGCAGGTTTGGATTCGTGGATAGTCATGGCGGCCGTATGGACGGGCGCCGCAAGCTCGAATGTGAACTCACGGTGCGGGA
>CAZETZ010000014.1:24637-48044 GCA_964514735.1 uncultured Acidobacteriaceae bacterium
CACCGAGGAGGAAACCGTGAGTTCGTCATTCTTTAGTCGCAGAAAACTGATGGGGCATTTGGCATCGCTGGCGTCTGCTGCCGGCATTGCGGGTTTCATGACGGCCAATGCCGAAGCGGAGGACACAAGCAGCGGCGTGCGCAAGCTGGACCGCGACGGCAAGCCAGCCGACGGCAAGCAGATGATCACACCGTTCATCATCCACAATGGCCTGATCTACATCGCCGGGCAGGGGGCCAACTCCAACGGCCCGGTGGGCAAAGATGACATCGACAGCCACGTCACCAAAGTGATGGAAAACGTGAAAGAGCTGGTCGAAACCGGTGGCGGCGCCATGGACAGCATTCTCCAGCTCACCGTGTTTCTCACCAATCTGGCCGACTACGATGCGATGAACAAAATATTCAAGACGTATTTTCCTCATGGTGGTCCGGCGCGGACGACGATTGCCGTGGCCGGGCTTCCCGGTCAATCGTTAGTTGAAATCAACTGCATCGCCGCCATCGTCAAGAAGTAAACGGCCGCCAATCGGTCCAGGAGAGCAACACATGCAACGGGGAGCGAAGTGGGACCGCCGGAATTTTCTAGGAACACTGGGAGTAATTGCCGGTTCAGTGGCCGTGCCGCGCCAAGCGACCGCCTCGAAGGCGGCCACCAAAATCACGGGATTGGGTGCTTCCGGGAATCCGTATGACGAACTCGGAGTAAAGACGGTCATCAATTGTGAGGGGACTCTGACCGTGCTCGGCGGCTCAATTCTGCGTCCTGAACTGGAAGCGGTGATGGCGCAGGCCGGACGCCATTTCGTGCGCATCGCCGACCTGGAAGTTGCCGCCGGCAAGCGAATTGCCGAGATGCTCAAACTTCCGGAAGGCTACGGCGCGATTGTTACCTCCGGCGCGGCCGCGGCGATCCAGTCGGGGTTGGCGGGTATTCTCACCGGCGGGGACCAACAGTTCATCAAACAGATCCCTGATCTGACGGGCATGAAGTCGGAAGTCATCATTCAGAAATCCCACCGTAACCCCTTCGATCATCAATTACGGAACACCGGCATTAAGCTGGTGGTGATTGAAACCCACGACCAGTTGCGCAACGCGGTCAACGAAAAAACCGCCATGATGCACTTTTCCAACTTCGCCAACGCGGCAGGCCAGATCAAAGTCGATGAATGGGTCAAGCTGGCGAAGGAATACAAAATTCCCTGTATGAATGACGCCGCTGCCGATACGCCTCCGGTTTCCCATCTCTGGGATTATGCCAACATGGGCTACGACCTCATTACGTTCAGCGGTGGCAAAGCCATGCGCGGCCCGCAGTGCGCGGGCATGTTGATTGGCAAAAAAGAACTGGTTGCCAACGCGCTGCTCAACAACAGTCCGCACGAAGACACAATCGGCCGCAGCCAGAAAGTAGGCAAAGAAGAAATTGTCGGCATGGTCAAGGCGCTGGAGCTATACCTTAATGAAGACCACCAGGCCCTGTGGAACGAATGGCAGGGGCGGTTGGAATATATCTCCGCCCAGATTACGCGCGTGTCCGGAGTGACTACCTCTTACTTTGTACCCGACATCGCCAATCACGTGCCGCACATGGGGATCACCTGGGACCCGGCACGGATCGCGCGCACTCCTCAGGAAGTGTCGCAAATCCTACAAGATTCAAGCCCCTCCATCGTCATGGGAGTAGGCGAGGAACGTCCTGGGCTTGCCATGAATTCATTCATGCTCCAGCCGGGAGAAAATAAAATCGTCGCGGAACGGCTCACAAAAATATTGCGCGAGCACTCCGCGAAGTAGGTTCGAGTCGAGACGGCAAAGCTTTGGCGACCTCCACAAGCCATTCCGCACACGACCTCCGTGCACAAGCGAATGAGCGGGAATGGTCGCGTACGCTGGCGCCGACGGCGGACGCTTCTGCGGTCCCATAGCGATAGAGACGGAGCTTGCGACGCGACGAGTTGGGCGTCCGCGTAGCAGAGGGAAGCGAAGAATTCCTGCGGAGGCTGATGGGCACTTTACGGCCTTAAGGTTGCCGGTTCTCTTCAAGCCCCACGTTTCATAGTCGCGTCGTCCACGCGCATGCTTGCTGGAGCACCCCCTCGCGACGAGAGGCCGATCGGCTTGCAACCGATCTCCAAAGCTCGTCACCGCGCAGTTGGTCGCTACCCAGAGTTTGCAAGGTATAAGGAGGATTTCGCAGCGTTCACTGCGCTCCGGCGGTCAGGTACAGAGGTTTCGCGCGGTCGTGTTGCAACAACGCCTGGGTGTAGGGATGTCTGGGATTGGAAAATATTTTTGCGATGGTATCGCACTCTACAATCTTGCCTTCGTGTAGCACGGCCACGCGGTCGCAAACCGACTGAATAGCAAAAAGATCATGTGATACCAGCAGAATGCCAGTTTGAAACTCCTGGTTGATGCGGTGGAATAGTTCGATCACCTCGATTTGGGTGATGGCATCCAGGGCGCTGGTCGGTTCATCGGCGATGAGCAAGGCGGGCCGGTGCAGGATGGCCATGGCGATCAAGACGCGCTGTCCCTGTCCAACGCTGATCTCCGATGGAAAACGGCGCAGAAAGCTTTGATCGCTGGGTAAAGAGACACTGTGTAGCGCCGCGGCAATTTCTTGCTGTCCGTCAACATCCTTGCGATGCGCCCGCCAGGCTTCGCGCAATTGGGTGCCGATGCGGAGCATGGGATTGAGCGCGGAGGACGGACTTTGCAGCACCAGGCTGATTTCGCGGCCACGGATTTTTCTCATCTCTCGTTCGGATAGGTCCAGCAGGTTACGGCCATTGAAGTGGACCGAGCCGGTTGCATGGGCGCCCTTCATATCGAGCAGCCGCAAAATTCCCAATGCCAGGGTGCTTTTGCCGCAGCCGCTTCCGCCGACTAGTCCCAGAACTTCGCCGCGCCGCATTTGCAGAAATAAGTCGCGGAATACAGGCCGGCCATCGCCGTACGAGACGGAGAGAGACAACGAGAGGAATGAATCTAAATCTGTCATCTACTTCATGGCCCTCTCTTGTTTGAAAGACATGCGGTCGATCTGCCAATAAGTCTGCGGCCGGAGAACGACCGGGTCGGCGCCGTTCAGCGCGGTGGAAACCGCGGACAAAGAGTTTTTGTTGATCAGATAAATGAACGGCTCGTTTTCCCAGACGATCTCCTGTACCCGGTCAAACAGCTGCTTGCGCTGTTTGGCATCCATGCTTGATGCCTGGGCCCGCATGAGTTTGTCGATCTCAGCTTCCCAGGCGGTTGCCGGGGTTTTCTGATTGGGATTCCATTGGTGGTTCTCAGCCGAGCTGAGCCAGATGTTCATCTGCGCGTTGGGGTCGAGTTCGACGTTGACCAGGCCGAGCAGGCATGCGTCGTAGTCGAAAGTACGCGTAATGCGCTCAATCAGAGAGGGAAAATCCAAGGTCACGATGCTTACTTTGACGCCAATCTTTTCCAGGTCCTGCTGCACCATGGCAGCCATGCGCTCGCGCACTTTGTTTCCGGAGTTCGTGATAAGCGAGAACTCCACCGCGTGGCCATTGTGGTCGCGCAGCACTCCGGATTGATATTGAAAGCCGGCTTGCGCCAATGACGCCAGCGCGGCCTTGGCATCGAACGTGTGCGGCTGCAACTTTGCGTTGAACCAGAATTGGTTGGCGGGAGAAACCGGGCCGACAGCCGGCGTGGCGTGGTTGTTGAAGACGATCCGTGTTATGTCCTGGCGGTTAATGGCGGAGGAAATCGCCCGGCGGAAGTTTGTCGAAGCGAACCACTCGCGTTTATAGCTGGCGATCGGGGCCGTTGCCACCTGGTTGAACCATATCTCTTCGGAATCGAGCGAAGGGCCGGCATCATGGACCCACTGCGGCGATTGAGCGTTCAACCGGTCATAGTACTCGCTGTCCACGGCATTAATAAGGTGTACCTCACCGCGGCCAAAGCGCATGACTTCCAGATCTCGATTCTGTTGGATGTCTAAACGGATGGAATCCAGGTAAGGCAGGCGGTGGCCCGAAGCATCGTTCTTCCAATAGTTCGGATTGCGTTTGAGGATGATGTGCGATCCGGCGGCGTAGTCTGCCACATAGAACGGACCGAGAACGGCTTTTTCTTTTTGCGGCGAACTGGCGGACATGATCGCGACTTGATTGAACAAACGGTCCAGGCCAGCGATGGGCGCGGGAAAGACGATCTCAATCTTGTCTTTCGCCAGAATTTTTGTCGTGACTTCTCCGGTGCTGGAACGGAAGGCGTCTCCGGTTGCGGAATGCAGGTTTGGATCCATGAGTTGGTTCATGGTGAAGGCCACGTCGGTCGCGGAGAACGGTGTCCCATCCGAGAATGAAACCCCGTTACGGAGAGTGAACGTGATTATCTTTCCATCTTTCGAAACGTTCCACCCGGTCGCAAGTTCCCCTTCCAACTGCTGGGTCTTGCGGTTCATCCGGACCAGAACGCCGCCGGTGATATAACGTATGGTTTCTGAAGCATCGTCTTCCACCAACACAGGATTGAATGTCTTCGGTTCGGAGTGAAGACAGAAACGCAATTCCCCACCCTGCTGTGCCCAGGACTGCAAGCTGGTCAAGAACAAAAGAATGATTGCGGAACGGAATGCGATCTGACGTGTCATGCAATAACCTCATCGTGACTGAGTAAGATTTGGAACGCCCATACCACCAACATGAGCACAAACAGGGGGGCCAGCCGCCAGGGCTGGCCCAAGGTGCCACTGTAATTTTCCAGCTCTCTTAGCAGGCTGCCTAGAGAAGGAAGAGGCTCGGCAACACCCAGGCCGAGCATAGTCAGGTTTGCTTCCGCCAAAATGAAAGCAGGGACTGAGACCAGAAACTGCGCCCACAAAAGCGGCTTAAGGTTAGGAGCGATGTGAACAAAGATCGCGCGCCAGCGCCGGCAGCCGGTGGCCCGCGCGGTAGTGATGAAGTCGGAAGAGCGCAGGGTACGCACTCCGGCACAGATCACGCGCGCGGACGCGGCCCAGCCCAGCGCTCCCAGCAAAGCGAACGTTACCGCTACGGAGATCACTGGGGAAACGTCCAAAGGAAGAAGGGCGCGCACCGTGATCAGAAGAAAAAACCACGGCAAAGAGAGAAACAAATCGATCCCACTAAGAATGATTTTTTCCCAAACGCCGCCTAGAGATCCGGCGGTCATGCCAATCGCGCCAGCCAACAAAGTCGAAAGCAGCGCCGCGGCAGGGGCGAGCAGCAAGGAAATCCGGGCGCCGTATAGCAAGCGTGAAAGGCGATCGCGTCCCAGGTCGTCGGTGCCCAACAGAAAGTGTCTGGAGGGAGGCGCATTGGGGGCCTCGCGAAATTGCGTGGCGTAGTGTGCCGGGGCAAAAGTCCCCACCGCGAGGCAGGCCACCAGCGCAGCCAGAATTACAACCCAGGAAACTTGCCGTAGGCCTTTCATGCAGATTTCGGGATCAACGAACCCCTCACCACGTCGGTGGTCATGTTCGCGGTCAAGGTGACAACTGTGATGATTAAGGTCAGGCCGACCAATAACGGCAGATCGCGCGCCAGCGCGGCTTGCAGGGCGAGGTGACCGATTCCCGGCGAGTCGCAGATGGCCTCCACGGGAATCAACGCGCCGAAAGCCATGCTCACGGAAACGCCGGCCAATCCGATAAGTTGGGGCGCGGCATTCGGTAATACGTGGCAAAACAATAAACGGGTGGTGCCAATTCCCTGGCTGCGAGCTGCCAGAATGTACGGCTTGCGAAAACTTCGTTCCAGAATGTTTTGCGCATAACGGAAAAATACCGGGGCCAATACGACAGAGAGGGCCAGACTAGTACCGGTGCCAGTGCTGACGGCGAACAACGCGACCATGGCAATGGGCACGGCGAGTAATCCTCCGGCAGCCAGTGAGGCAAGCACAGCAGCCCAGCGTTTGCGGGCGGCCGCCAGAATTGCGGCCAGAAAAAAAGCCAGTGCCCAAGCGGACGGTAGCGCATAGGCAAGCGAACGCAGGCTCACTCCAGACCTCTCACGAATCAACTCCGTAATCGGACGTCCGAATTCATGGGAGGTCCCCAACTGGCCGTGGACCAGGCCTCTCATGTAATCCCAGTAAAATCCAGCCACTGACTGTTCACCGGAGTGCGAAAGCCGGATTGCCTGAACGCTGTCCTGGTTCAAGCGGCTGTCGAGCTCACGCTCATCGATGCCAAACCCCGGCGAGAAACGCACCAGCGTTGCGCAGCAAAGTCCGCCAAGAAAGATAACGGTAATAATGATGAGCAGGCGCCGAAGCACTTGGAGGAGAGCGCGAGATGGGACTTCAGCAAACATATTTGCTCCCTCCAGCATATGCAGCCCGGGCATGTTCCTCCGCCATCGTCGCGTGACGGGAGTTCTTCACTCCATACATGCGGCGATCGGCTTCGACCAGAAGTTTCTCAGCGTCCTCTCCATCGGCTGGATAGAAGGCTTTGCCCACGCTGATGGAAAGAGGTGAATCTCCACACATCTGCTCGCCGATGTGGGCCACGATTTTTTGTATACGCTCCAGAAGTTCGGTGACATCGTGTTCCTGCAATCCAGGAGCTACAACGACGAATTCGTCGCCACCCATGCGCGCGGGATAGTCGTACTCCCGGCAACATTCCTTCAACATGCCGGCGAAAGTGCTGAGTAGTTTATTTCCTTGGATGTGGCCGAAGCGGTCATTGACTTGTTTGAAGCCATCAAGATCACACACCAACACCGCTAACTGTGTGCCCGAGCGCTTGCAGCGGGAAATTTCACGGTCCAGATGCACAAACAGAGACCGCGCGTTGGGAAGACCGGTCAAGTAGTCGATAGCAGCGGAGTCCTCCGCCAGGCGGTATCTCAACGCATTCTCGATGGTGAAGCCCAGCTTGGAACTCACCGCCATCAGCACACGAAGATGGTCCTGGGTGAAGGGCTCGGCCGCGCGGTACAGGGCCAGCACCGCGGTCACGCCGGAAACTCCAACCACCGGCACGGCCAGCGCCGAGCGCAACGTGCTGAATTTCGTAGGATCGTTCAAATATCCCGGTTCAACCGATGGGTTTCCATTGAGAATCGGTTTGTTGTTTTGCGCGACCCATCCGGAAAGTCCTTGACCGATGGGAATACTCAAAGAGAGAAATAGACGGGAGTTGTCTCCGTTGACATACTCGGGGACCAGGATGTCACCCTGCTTCACATAAACGGCCATCGAATCGTGGGGCACCAGCCGCTTCAAGCGGACTGCCAGCATGGAGAGCGTGTCATCCAGGCTCAGCGAAATCCCAAGTTCGTGGCTCAGTTCAAAAAGCATCTGGCCTTCCTGCCGAGCGGCAGCAATCCAGGACAAATAGTCGTGGGTGTGCGCAACTGTGTCCGGCAATTTGCTTTCAGATTCGGCAAACCCTGCCGCAGGAGCAGACCCGCGTTCTACTTTGATGTCCGTGGAAAGCTTGGCCAAAGCATCGGGAGTTTTTTGCACCGCCATTTTTTCCCATTCGACATATTTGCGCTGGAGTATCTCGACCACTCGTGGATCAAATCCCGTGCCTGATTCGAACGCAACTTTTGCCATGGCTTCATCCAGAGGCAGGGCACGCCGATATTGCCGATGCGATGCCAGCGCGTCCAGACAATCCACTGCGGAAAGGATGCGCGCCCCGATCGGGATGGCCTCGCCTATAAGGCCGTCAGGGTAACCGCTGCCATCCCACTTCTCGTGATGGGAACGGACGATAGGGACCACCGGATAGGGAAATTGCACTTGCTCCAGAATTTCCGCCCCCACGATGGGGTGGATCTTCATCTTCTCGAATTCTTCGGGGGTTAACTTCCCAGGCTTGGAGATGATGTGTTCCGGGACCGCAAGCTTGCCAATGTCGTGCAGCAAGGAGGCAGCTCGCAAAGCCTCGGTTTCGTCTTCGCTCAGGCCAAGTTCTTTGGCCAGTTCCATGGCGTATACCCGCACTCGTTGCAGGTGCTCGTGAGTGGTCTGGTCTTTGGCTTCAATGGCGAGGGCCAAAGACTCAATAGTCCGCAAATGCAGGTTCGAGATTTGTTCGGTGTGACGTTTCTCGGCTTCGAGTTTGCCCATGTACAGGCGGTACGAGCGATAAATAAGGTAGACCGGAGGCAGGATCAGAAGCGAGGCTTGCCATCCGATGTAGCGCGCCAGAAAATCCACGAACCCCGCGATAGCCGCCCCCACCAGGTAGTAGGGAAATGACCAGAAATAGCATTCGGCCCACACCTGCTGTATACGTTTACCCTCCGTCAGAGAAATGATGCAGGCCATAGCCAGAGTATTGGATACAAAGTAGACAATCGAGGCGAGAACAAGGCCTAGTGGCAGTGAACCTTGGAAGAAGTGGGCCTTGGAAAAATGATAGACGCCATAGGCCGCCGCAGTTGCCACCGTCAACTGAGAAAGATTGAAGACCACCTGGATCAGCTTCAGCCGCTTAGACGTTTTCCAATAGCACTGGACTAAGACCGCAGCCAAGCCTAGGACCAGGGTCTCGAAGAAACCTAATTCCAAAACACCCAACAGGATGAACAGAAAATTGACGGACATGGTGCCGTCTATGCCGGGCAGAGTTACCTTGAACGACGAAGCCAGAACAGCCACCAGCAAATAGCAAACAAATTGCATCGTGTTCGTGCTTGCCGGTTGCAGTACGGCGAGCCCGAGACACACAATTGCGGCAGCCGCTATTGTGGCGACGAATACTTTTGCGCCAACGGGATGGGACATAACTTGCTCTTAAATTATGCCCAGCACACCGTGAAAAATGGGCGAATACCGCCGCTCGGCGATTACCTTGGTGTGCAATCTGACTACCCAAGGGTTTGGGTACTTCTGTTTACTGTATCCGTGTGACAACTTGTCCGCGCACCCCCTCCGAGTGACAAATCGTCCCGGTCTCGCGGCATTACAGGTGCGAAGTGGGCCCGTGTTTTCTGAGGGTTAAGAGATTCGTGGTTTTGGAACTCTCCTTGCCTACATGAACTACGTAAGGCTTGTATGCCTTCGCAAGGAGATTTTTCAAGTGAAACGAACGTCGCTTATTCTGGCACTTATATTGGGGGCAACTGCGCTGAGTTTCGGCCAGCGCAAGCTGTCCCCTGAACTTATGGGCCGGTACAGTCACGCGGTCCGCAATCGGGCCGTGGTTGACAGCTCTTCGGTTGATGTCATCGTGCAATACAAGACTGCGCCAACCAGCAAGCACAACGCGCGCATACGGACATTTGGCGGCGCCGTCCATGAAGGACTTCCGCTGGTTCGGTCACTGCATGCGCACATTCCGGCCTCGCAACTTCAGGCCTTGTCCAACGATCCGGACGTGCAGTACGTATCTCCAAACCGTCCTCTCAGTGGCCAACTGAGCAACTCAACCGGCGCGGTGTTGGCGAATTACGCCTGGAGCCAGGGGCTGGACGGAACCGGCATCGGCGTCGCTGTGATTGATAGCGGCGTGCATTTTGTGAACGATCTGAACACCAAGAACAACACGGGGTCCCGAGTAGTAGGAAATTATGATCTGATCGGCGGCGGTCCTGACGATCAGTATGGACACGGGACCCATGTGGCCGGCATTATCGGGGGCAACGGCACGGACTCAACCTGTTCGCAATGCGATGTGCAGCTTCGCGGCGTGGCGCCCAATGTAACCATTGTGAATTTCCACGCCCTGGATAAGAACGGCCAGGGCACAGACGCTTCCGTCATCAATGCTATTAACCAGGCAATCGCGGTAAAGAAGACTTACAACATCCGGGTCATGAACCTTTCACTCGGTCGTCCGGTCTTTGAAAGCTACACCAAGGACCCGCTGTGCCAGGCCGTGGAGGCCGCTTGGAAAGCGGGGATTGTTGTAGTCGTCGCTGCGGGAAATGATGGACGAAACAACTCCGCTGGCACCAACGGGTATGGCACGATCAGCGCGCCGGGAAACGATCCTTATGTGATCACCGTAGGCGCGATGAATACCAAGAACACGCCGGAGCGCGCCGACGATGTGATGACGAGCTACAGCTCGAAAGGGCCGACCTTAATCGACCACATCGCCAAGCCGGACATCGTTGCTCCTGGGAATCATGTGGTCTCTCTGCTGGCATCGGCGGGAACGACGCTGCCGAAGACGTATCCCAGCAACGATGTATCGGTGAGCTACTATCAGACTGGGCCGAATACCGCGGTATCGAACAGTTATTACACCTTGAGCGGTACCAGCATGGCTACTCCAGTAGTCAGTGGCGCCGCCGCTTTACTGTTGCAAAAAAATCCAAATCTCACGCCCGACCAAGTTAAGGCGCGGCTGATGAAGACCGCGTACAAGAACTTGCCGCCTACCACAACGGTCACGGACAGCGGTAAAACCTACGTTATTCAATCCGATCTGTTCACTGTAGGCGCTGGATATCTTGACATCCAAGCCGCCCTCCAGAACACGGATGTGGCTAACGTCGCCGCCAAATCACCGGCGGTGGCAGTGGATCCAAAAACGGGGAATGTTTACTTCGTGAAAGACTCCTCGGCGTTATGGGGCAGTTCCGCACTGTGGGGAAGCTCCGCGGTTTGGGGATCGGACCTCTTTGTTGGCACCCAATCCGCTCTATGGGGAAGCTCCGCATTATGGGGGAGTTCAGCCCTGTGGGGGAGCAGCACTGCTTCCGGCTACAGCGCTCTGTGGGGCAGTTCGGCGCTATGGGGCAGCAACACTACTACCACTGATGCCATGTCAGCAACCATCAAAGGAGACAACTAACAGACGCCATGATCAACATGCAATTACTACTCGCAAGCGTCTTGGCGGATCTGATTGGTGGACTATTGCTTATGGTCACCTGGGGTTCACGCGCCAGTTGGAAGTTGGCGTTGCACAACTTGATGACTGCTCCGCTCTGAAGTTTATATCAATCCCGTAGCCCCGGACTCCTAGTCCGGGGCTATGTGGGATTTAGGTTAACCGTACCCAGCCTTCTTCGATCCGCTTAGCGTTGACCCACCGGCTGATCAATTCCTCCGTCGCACGACTCATGCTAACGAAACGAATCCCAGCCGCGCCTTGGGCATCGGCCCAAGTCATCTTCCCTTTTAAGGTCAGCTTGGATTCAGCCGAACCTAGGTCGAACTCCAACTCCACGATTCCTGTAAACCGCGCCGGATCCGTGAGCCCTCGCACACCGATCCCGCTCGAGCTGACGTTGATGGATTCCGCGGTTGCTTCGTGTCCTCCGGCAGAGCGTATCAATACTGAGCGTTCGATCGCGGCCCGGTAATAACGACACTGCTGGTCACTGTGCGAGTCCAGGGAGCGTCCCCTCACATCGTCTGCCCCGAGCAGGAATGTCTTGATCTTACGGCTCAGAGTTCGGCGTGAGATCCCGAGTTTTTCCGCCGCCGCCGTTTGATCTCCGTTAAATTCCTTGAGCGCGCGTTCAATCATCGCGCGCTCCATATTGTCGATGTCTCCGGTATGGACTTCCTCCGTCCCAGGGGCGTGGATTTTCTTCTGGAGTTCGTGTGGAAGGTCTGACACGCGCACCAGTTCCACCGTGGGGTCGGTAGCAAGAGCAGCCTTCATGACAGCACTTTTGAGCTCGCGAATGTTCCCAGGCCAAAAATATGTGCGCAATGCCTGCATGGCTTCACGAGCGAAGCGTGCCCCAGGTTTGCAAGTCTCAAGCGTCTGCTCGGCAATGGCTTCCAAATCCTCAGGGCGCTCGCGAAGCGGCGGGACCCGCAATTCTAGTTGACTCAAACGAAAATACAGGTCGGAGCGAAATTTTCCCGTGGTGAGCGCGACCCGCAGGTCGCGGTTGGTCGCAGCGATGATGCGAACATCGGGCGTTACTTTTTTTGTGCCGCCCAGCCTGTAATAGGGAACTCCATCCAGCACGCGAAGCAATTTGACTTGCATCCGCAGATCCAACTCTCCAATTTCATCCAAGAAGAGAGAACTCCCATCTGCGAGTTCGAAGAGTCCGGGCTTGGTTTCGTAGGCGCTGCTGAACGCGCCCTTTTCATGTCCAAACAATTCACTTTCGATCAAGTGCTCAGGAAGGGTGGCGCAGTTGATATCTATAAGCGGTTTATGTCCGCGCGACGAAAAGTGGTGTACCGCCCGCGCGATCATTTCTTTGCCGGTCCCAGTTTCGCCTTGGATTAAGACGGCCGCCGGAGTGCTGGCCGCGCGCTCCACCATCCGCATTAACTGCTTCATGCATTCGCTGCGGACCACTGGCGTGGCACCAGGTACGCCTGGAATTTCGATTGGTCGTGCTGAAGGAGAAGCCATGACGTGCAGAACTTTCTACTCTAAATAGTACTTACTGGGTCAGTTTCGGCAACTGACTAACGTAACCCGAAAATTATCTAACGGAGAAATTGAACGCCGAGTTTAGTCGTGTGAGGTCTTCTGTTTCCGATTATTAAATTACGCAGCCCACAGCTGTTGTCTGAAATGTGAGGCTGGGTGTAAGGCGTTTTAATTGCTCGAGGAAAATCCCGTAAGGATTAGTCAAGGATTAGCTTAGTCCTACCAGTAGTGCGCCGCCACCACGGTTGGAGTGCCAGGGATGTCGTTCACAACATCGGTATGGAGCACTACCTGCATGTTGCTCTTGCTCCAATTCTTGGGCGCCTGCTTGACCAGCTCTGCGAGCAGCTGTGGGTTGGTCGCAAATTGAGCTGCCGCTCGACTGCCCGAATGATTGAGGCCCGCAATCGTTATTAGAAAGTTTCCCGTCTTTGAATCTAGAACGCGGGAAATAATTGCATATTCCTCGGTAACCTGGCCGTGGGAAATCTTGGGCCGCCACGATCGAGATAGGTCAAACCTGTCTTGAATATGCATTTCGGGAGTGTCTGCCCCATCAAAAACAAATCGCAGATTGTCCGTCATCTTCAGCGTCCAACTGTTGCTAAATGCGCCAATTGAGATTGCCGGACCCACGCGCAAGTCGCCGAAGGAGAGGTCATTGGCAAATCTCAGATCAAATGCGTGATTGTGCGAGGACAACAGGGATGAAATCTGTGCAGCTGCCCAAGCATCACCAGTGGTCAAGTACGTATCCTTGATGGGGACGAAGTCTTGCGCCGTGAACTGCTTTAAATCCTCGAGGGGAACAAGACTTTGAAGGTTTGGCGTCGCGTCTTGTAGTTGCTGCGGGTGCGTTGCTTTGTATCGGCTAAGCGCCGACATCGAGAGGTTATAAACCGGATTGCTGCCTGTAAACACCAACACCGGCTTCGGATTCTTCAAAATCGGTTCCCAGAAAAGATCAAACGCGCTTTCGACAGGGGATGCAGAGTGTGTCAGGGTCAAGGCAGCCAGCAGGGCCGCAAGGATTCCAGCCAGTAACGCGAGCATCCAGAGACGTTTTCGCTTATTAGGCCGCGCTTGAACGAACATCTCTACCCTTCTCGAAGGAAGGGGTTCTGCGGGTGCGGCGATAAGGGTCGGCGGAGGTGCTGGACTTTCAGGCAAAGCGGTTTCTGAGGGATGGAACTGCGCCTTGTAAGAACCAGTTGGAATCTCGATCTTCCAATGGCCGGATTCATTCTTTGGAAGCTGATAATACTGGGCCAATCGTTTCCTGACGTCAGCAGCGCGAAGGCGCACAACCGGATCATCGGCAGTGTCATAGTCGGGCGCGCGACCAAAAACTTCAATTCCGATTACGCGTTCGCGAAGCGTTTCGTCGGACCCCGTGAGACTGTGTTCCACCACGTAGCGAAACAGATCCTGACACTGACGGCTCGTGCGGAAAGGTACGCTGCGAAGAATGTCTTCCAACAGCTCTTGGACCTGCACCCGAGCCGCGACGGGAACTGGTTCCAGAAGCGAAGCGTGATGATTGACCGTTGACTGCATTTTGAAGCCGTACCGATCAGAATAGAAACAAGTCGCGGTATTTTACCGCTAACTTTATCGATTACTATGGCTTTTTATCTCCATCCGTAAGGCGTTGTCAACACAAGATTTCTACGACCCCCACGCCAGTAAGCTACGGTAACCAACCTAGACACAAACGGCAATCCGGCATATCGATTCAGTCTGCGCCCCGAAGCGTCGAAACAGCCTTGTCGCAAGTTTGACTCGCGAACGCTCCGGGGACTTGGGAGACAAAGGAGCCTTCGCAATGTCCAAATTTTGGAGTCGTTCGCCGTTTCTGCTGTTATTGGCCGGCGCTGTCGTCGCGGTCAGTTTTTCCGTACTCACTGCGCAAGGCCAGACGCTTGCTTCCACCGCGTCGTATTCGGGCTCGGTATTAGACTCTTCCGGCGCACGAGTTGCCAATGCCACGGTCACGTTAAGTAGCCCCGAGAAAGGCATTACGCGAACTTTTAAAACCGACGCCGAAGGAAACTTTTCCTTCGCGCTCCTGCCCGCGGGGGTTTACACCCTGACAGTGTCAGAGACGGGTTTCAAGACCTTCCGGCAGGACGGAATCACGCTTGAAGTGGGTCAGTCGGCGAACCAGAGCGTCACCCTGATCATCGGCTCGACGGAGCAAATTGAGGTGACCGCGGCCCCGCCCCTGTTGCAGACGGAGAATGCCAATGTCGGCGCTGAGATTTCCAGCAAGCAGGTGACGGAGTTGCCGCTCAATCTCCGTAACGTCTTCAATTTTGTGGAGCTGAACTCTTCCGTCAACAACGCTTCACAAAGACAGACCATTTCGGCGGGCGGGGAGCAAGGCTCGGCCGACCAGGACGTCTCGTTCTTCAATTTTGGCGGCGGCTATTTCGGCACCAACGGATTTCTTCTGGATGGCCTCTGGGATGAGAGCGAGGGTTGGGGCGGCGTCATCTACGTCCCGTCTCCCGACAATGTGCAGGAGTTCAAGGTTCAACAGAATTCGTTTACAGCGCAATATGGTTGGAGCACCGGCAACGTCATTAACGTTGTCACCAAGTCCGGAGGCAGCAGCCTGCATGGCGATGTGTACGACTACTTGCGCAATGGCGCGCTCGATGCAAACAACTATTTCAATATTCTCAATGGGAGCCCGCGTCCCAATTCGCATCGCAATCAGTTTGGTGTTGCCGTCGGCGGTCCGGTTTACATCCCGGGGGTTTATAAACAGCGCGACAAGACGTTCTTCTTCTTCAATTACGAAGGGCATCGAGATCACAACGCACAGAATGCGCCCCTTGGCACCGTGCCAATTCCGGCTTTCCGCACCGGAGATTTCTCGGCGCTGATAGGTGCGCAGATTGGAACCGATGCGTTGTGCCGGCCGATTTTGACAGGGCAACTGTACGACCCTTACACCACCAGGCAAGTAACGGCGGCCTGCGGCCCGAATACAGGTCAGACCGTATACATTCGCGATCCGATCGCATCCAATAACCTGGCCAATGCTACCAACGGCATCAATGCGATCGGCCAGAAGCTGGTTAATTATTACCCCGCGCCGACCAATAATGCGTTGGTGAGCAACTGGAGCGCGAGCGGCCTTGCCGCCGACTATTCGAACGAGTATAGCGGCCGCATTGATCACAACTTCAGCGACCAAACTCGGCTCTATGGCCGGTATTCGTACAAAAAGGAATACAAAGACGAGTCGCCTGCCTACTACGGGGCGAGTAACCCCGCCGGACCGGGTCAGAGAAACCCTAACAACCGCTGGAACGTAGCTTTGGGCGCAAGCCAAGTCTTCACTCCCACCTTTACCATGAGCGTCAATGTGGGCGGGATGAAGTGGGTTGAGGGCAACGACGTGCAAAGTAAGGGCTTCAAGGTCTCGTCTCTTGGGTTGCCTTCTTTTATAGACACGAACTCGCCGCAATTCCCGATTATCAGCGCAGCCAGCTATGAGCCGGAGGGACCGGTGTCCGGGGCTGGGCAGGGTGCGTTTCCTCGAAGCGCGGTCAGTGGCTCGGTGGATTTCGTGAAGGTGCGGGGAGCCCATCAGCTCTCTTTCGGCTATACGGCGATCGCAACCGACGAAAACGGCGGGCGCTTCCACTTCACTCCTTTCAATTTTAACAACCTGTTCACAGCGGGACCGGATCCCCAGAATCCGACTACCGGAACCGGCGATTCAATCGCTTCGATGATGTTGGGATTGCCTGCCAGTGGAAACACCGGTATTTCTATTTTGGAGGTGACCCGTACGTGGTTCCACGGACTGTACTTACAGGACGACTGGAAGGCCACGCGAAAACTGACCCTGAATCTCGGTCTGCGGTGGGAAGTTCAGCGTCCGGTGACGGAACGCTTCAATCGGCAATCGTCCTTTGACTATAAAGCCGTCAATCCCATCAGCTCTGCCGTCGGGCAGAACTATTCGGGCGAACTGGTATTCGCCAGCTCTGGCAATCGTGGACTGTTCGATACGAACTACAAGAACTTCGCTCCGCGACTCGGATTCGCCTACCAACTAACCCAGAAACTTGTGATGCGTGGAGGGTACGGCGTCTTCTTCCCTCCCAGCTATCGTGGCGGCGGTCCGTCACAAGGTTTCAGCTCCGACACACCTTACGTTGCCTCGAACGACGGCGGGCTGACGCCGGCTAACAGCCTGAGCACTGCGTTTTCGAGCGGCCTGGTGCCCGTGGTCGGCAGTTCACAGGGCGGGTTGACCAATGTTGGTTTCAGTGTGACTGCGGTCCCACGGGACCGCAAAACGTTCTACGTCCAGCAGTGGATGTACGGTATCCAATTCGCTCCCACGCCGCACGATGTGCTTGACGTTACCTATGTGGGAAATCACGGCACACACGTGATCGCAAGCGGCCTCAATACGAACCAGATTGACCCGAAGTACTTCTCGATGGGTAACGCGCTAACCAATCTCGTGCCAAACCCGTTCTACACTCACATCACCGCGAGCGGCTGCAGCCTTGATCAGCCCACGATCCAGCAGGGACAGCTACTCCGGCCACACCCGGAATTCTGTGACATTGGCGAAAACCAGGTTCCGGCTGGAGACTCGTCTTACAACGCCCTGGACGTGACCTACACTCACCGGGTATCGCAGGGACTCACCTTGCTGGCGTCCTACACGTTCTCGAAATTTATCGACAATGTTGGCGGACCAGACAACTGGGCTTCCACTTCGGCGAACTTTTCCGAGAATATCCGGAATATCTACAACTTGTCGGCTGAGAAGTCTGTTGACGCGACTGACGTTCCTCACAGTTTTGTTCTGAGTTATGTGTACGAACTGCCGGTCGGCAAAGGGAAGAAGTTCGGCGCTGGCATGAATGGTGTACTCAACACCATCGTGGGAGGATGGCAAACTTCCGGCATAGCGACCTTTAAACAGGGTTTCCCTCTGACCATCACCTCTTCTGGAAATGGCCTGAACTACTTCGGCGCGGGAGCTCATGTGGACGTGGTAGGCGACTACCATGTCTCGCATCCAACTCGTACCCAGTGGTTCAATACTGCTGCTTTCCAGGTGGCGGCGCCGTGGAGCCTGGGCAACGCACCGCGCTATTTCTCGGATCTTCGCGCACCCGGGTTCAACAACTTGGATCTGAGTATTCAGAAGTACTTTCCGGTTAAGGAAAGCGTGCGAGTACAGTTCCGGCTGGATATGTTCAATGCGTTTAATCACACCAACTTCTTCAAACCGAATACGTTCATGGGCGGCGGGTTTGGAACCATTGGTGAAGCATGGGCGCCGAGGCAAATGCAAGCAGCGTTGAAACTTTACTGGTGATGGATGCGCGACGCCTGGATCAAAGTGGTTGTCTGTGCTTCGATGCTCTGCCTCCCCTGGGGCGCAGCATTTTCACAGCAGCCCGATGCGTTGGAATCACTCCTGGCCTCTGCACAACAAGCGCAGGCCAGGAGTGCCTTTCAAACCGCCGCCGACTTCTACCGGCAAGCTGCGGCGCTCCACCCAGAGATCGCTGAATTGAAGGCGAATCTCGGCCTGATGTACTACCAGACGGGAAAAAACGACCAAGCCGCTGAGGCTTTCCGCCAGGCGATTCGTCAGAAGCCGACTTTATTTGTCCCAAACCTGTTTCTTGGACTCGACTATGTGAAGCTGAAACGGTTTAAGGAGGCGATTCCGTATATCAAACAAGCGGTCCTTTCGAAGCCCGCAGATATTCAGGCACAGCTAGGTCTCGGTGAAGCTTATGCGGGTAGCGGAAACACTCGCCTTGCAATTCCTTCGTACTTGCGCGCCTCCCAGCTTGATCCGGGCAACGCGGACGTCTGGTATCACCTCGGCGTGAGTTATCTCGAGCAAGTCGAAGCAGACGCTCGCGTCATGCTGACGCGGTACAAGGATTCAGCGTATCTGCAAGCGCTGATGGCAGATAACTTTTCTGAGCAGCGCGCGCTCATTCAAGCTGCCGAGGCGTATAAGAAAGCGCTGAGCTTTCCAGCTTTTCCGCCAGACACGCACGCCAGTTATGGGTTTGTGCTGCTAAATCGACACGACCTCCTTGGTGCTGAACGCGAACTGACGTCTGAACTCGAGTCGAACCCCGGCTCTCTCACGGCGAAATTGGGTATGGCCCGGCTACGGGTCGAGCAAGGCGCAATTGAACAGGGCGCGACAGAGATTGCAGAGATATGGAAGATCGACGCTGGCTTTCTCGCGGCGAATGTTCAACGGTTCAAGGCCGGTCTGGATCAGCCGAAACACTCCGCGTTGCTACGCGTCTTTGAAGAACGTGAGCGAACTGGAGATGTGGCGGAAAATATGGCAGGCCTGTTTCGAACTGCTGCAAATGATGAAAGGCTGGTCTCGCTGCGTACAACTTCGGACACAGAGATTGCTAACCGTTCCACCCAGGTCCGATTTGGCAAACCCGCACAGATGTACGCTCAAGGAGAATATCGGCAATGCAGCGACCTGCTGTCTTCACGCCCTCAACCGCTTCCGGCCTACGAACTCCGCTTGCAGGCAGTCTGCGCATATTCAACTGGAGACTACCGGCACGCCTTTGATGCTGCCGCAAAAATGGCTGTGAGTGCTGGGGCAGAAGCGGAAGGATTGTACTGGGAAACAAAGTCGGCACAAAGGCTGGCGACTGACGCATTAGTTCGCGCGAGCGAAATGGATTCGAGTTCAACGAAATTTCATATCTTGTTGGGGGACATTTATCGGCAACGAAAGTACTTCCCGGATGCGGAACAGGAATATCGCAAGGCTTTGGCCCTTCAACCCGAAGATGCAGGAGCGCTCTTCGGTTTGGCTCTGGCGCTGCTGGCGGACGACCAGATAGACGAAGCTTTTCAAGTGGCGCAAGCTGCTTTGAAAACCAATTCTGACGATCCGGAACTCAACGCGGTGATGGGCGAAATCCTTTGCGCACGCAATGACTTCTCCGGAGCAGAGCCATATCTCAAGAAAAGCCTGAACACCAAGCCCGAGTACGTTTCCCACGTGCACGCTTTGCTCGGGAAGGTATACATCCACACGGACCGTACGCAGGACGCGATCGCGGAATTGAAGCTCGCTTTACCTAACGACAATGATGGCCGTCTTCACTATCAAATAGGTCGTCTGTACTTGAAGATCGGCGACCGCGAGTCAGCCAAACAAGCCCTTGAAGTGTCGGAGCGACTCAGGAGAGCAGGCTTGAACCGGGCAGCTGTTGCGATGCAACAGAGCGAAGATGACAGCGAGCCTCAATAAGCACGGCCCGATTTGCGTTCACCCATCGCGACGATTGGCCAATTTCCCTGCACCAAATGGGCGAAACGATGAGAAGTACAGCGAACAACAATGATCAACAAATGCGGTGTCTTTCTCCTTTGTCTTATCGCTAGCTCAACTGCTTGGGGTACAAGTGGGCCTCACTTTGCCATCAAGGAATCTCATCCCGACTCCGGTGGAGTCACCTTTCGAACAGAGGGCGGGGCCGTGCGGATTGAGTTCTGTAGTGATCGCATTGTGCACGTTATCGCTAGCCCAACCTCAGACATTCCAATCCCCAAGGTCCCTGTCGTTACGCAACCATGCCGTGTGAGCGACCTGCAAAGCAAAATAGGCAAAAACCAGATTAAGCTCTCCAGCTCAGCCGTAACGGTGGTGGTTGACGCGTCAAGCGGCGCAATAAGTCTCTGGTCGAGAGATGGCAAGTCTCTGTTGGCCGAACCCAAACAAGGCGGTAAAGCCTTTGATGTGCCATCGATCTTTGAGAACAAGGTCTGGCAAGTTCAACAAACTTTTGTCTCCCCTCCGGATGAAGCCTTGTACGGTCTGGGCCAGCATCAGGAAGGCATTTTCAATGTTCGTACTGTTCCAATCCGCCTCCACCAGGCGAACACAAACATCTCAGTTCCATTTCTCCTGTCCACTAAGGGGTACGGCATCCTGTGGAATAATCCCTCGCTGACTGACTTCAATCCCGCCGATCAGACCATTGCAATTGATCCGAAGACTGGGAGCGGACGGTTCAGGACCAGCGCGAAAGGGACCTACGGTTTTCTCTTGAGCAGCGACAACAGAAATCAACTGATGTTGGATGTCAACGGCCAGCACGTGATTAGTTTGCAGAACATGTGGACTCCGACTTCCGCTTCAGGCACCGTGGATTTGGAAGCGAACAAAGAGTATGAAGTTTCCGCGCGCGGCGGCCCTGGAGGCGTTCAATTAACGGTCAGGCCTCCCCATGACACGACCACATTCCGCTCTGAAGTGGGGAAGGCGATCGATTACTACTTCATTTACGGACCTGAGTTGAACCGTGTCATCTCCGATTACCGCCAACTCACCGGGGAAGCGCCGCTGTTTCCAAAGTGGGCGTATGAATACTGGCAATGTCGCGAGCGGTACCACAGCCAGCAGGAAATTATGGATGCCGCGGCAGAATTCCGGAAGCGACAAATTCCCGTCGACGCCTTGGTGCAGGATTGGCAGTACTGGGGCAAGTACGGATGGAATGCGATGAAGTTCGACGAGGCGCAGTACCCGCAACCCAAAGAGATGCTGTATCAACTCCATGCGAACGATTTCCACATGATGATCTCCATATGGTCAAAGTTTGGGGAGGAAACAGATGTTTACAAACGGATGAGCGCTCGCTCTCTTCTCATTCCGGGGACACCCTGGACGGACTTTTTCAATCCCGAGGCCCAAACCGCGTTCTGGTCGGAACTCAACAACGGAATTTTCCAGAAGGGAATCGACGCATGGTGGATGGATGCGTCAGAGCCCGAGTTTGATGTACTCAAAGGAAAACAGACATTCCTGGGGGGCGGGGAATCAGTTCGCAACGCCTATCCCCTCTACGTGACCAAGGCCATCTACGAGGGGCAGCGCGCAACCACCGACCAGAAACGCGTAGTGATTCTTACGCGCTCTGCATTCGCAGGGCAGCAAAGAAATGCAGCTGCTTCCTGGTCAGGCGATATCACCGGGAATTGGACCACACTTCGACGACAGGTCTCGGCGGGGCTCAGCTTCAGCATGTCTGGCTTGCCCTATTGGACTACGGACATCGGCGGTTTCTTTCGACCGGACGATCAATACACGTCCGATGCGTATCACGAGCTACTCGTTCGCTGGTTTCAATACGGCGCGTTCTGCCCGATTTTCCGCGTTCACGGATACCAATCAAACGCCGAGCTTTGGAATTATGGTCCGCAAGTAGAAAGCGTTCTCACACGGTACGATGAACTGCGATATCGTCTGCTGCCGTACATCTATTCATCCGCCTGGGGCGTAACCAACAAAGGGGAAACCCTCATGCGGGCGCTTCCTCTGGAGTTTTCCTCCGATCGGCAGGCGCAAAGCATCTCAGACCAATTTCTGTTCGGTCCCGCGTTGCTGATCAATCCTGTAACAATCGAGGGCGCTACGCAGCGCATTGTGTACCTCCCAGCGGGAATCGACTGGGTGGACTTCTGGACCGGCAAACGCCTGAGCGGTGGTCAAACCATCAATGCGGATGCTCCTCTCGACAGGATTCCCGTTTATGCCAAAGCCGGCTCAATTATCGCTTTTGGCCCATCCGCACAATCCTCGTCTACTAAACCAGATCCCATTGAACTACGTGTCTACGCCGGATCAGACGCGGACTTCATTTTGTATGAAGACGAAGGTGACACCTACAACTATGAGCATGGGGCCTACTCCGTCATTCCCATTCACTGGGACGACAAAGCTGGAAAGCTCACAATCGAAGATCGTCGCGGCAGTTTCTCAGGAATGCTGGAGCACCGAATTTTCCGCATCATCCGTGTTACCGATACACACGGAGTTGGAATAGCGCCTTCAACCTTCGATGCTACGGTGGAGTTTGATGGCCATGTTGTGTCGGTTCAATTATGAGTATTCCGTATACGAACTTATTTATGAGCATACGAATGAAGGACATCGCGAAAGACCTTGGGGTGTCTGTTGTCACGATTTCCAAGGTCCTGCGCAATCTTCCTGACGTCGGAGATGAGACTCGTGAGCGGGTTTTAGCGCGGGTCCGAGAGCTCGATTATCGACCGAACCTGACCGCGCGTAGCCTGGTAACCGGACGCGCCTATCTGGTGGGTCTGGTTGTTCCAGACTTGCTTCATCCCTTCTTTGCGGAAATCGCCAAGGCCCTCTCTGAAGCCTTGAGAAAGAGCGGATACTACTTGATTGTCTCCTCATCCGACGAGGACCCGGAGCTTGAAGAGGAAGAGATCAATCAACTGCTGGCACGCCGGCTCGATACACTGATCATTGCATCCTGCCGCACGACTGTGGATGTTTTTTCCCGTATCGAGAAGCAAAATACACCCTATATCTTGATCGATCGAAACTTGCCGGGGCTTTTGGCGAACTTCGTTGGTGTGGACGACGAAGCAGTCGGAATGTTCGCTACCAAACATTTAATCGAGATCGGTTGCAAGAGAATCGCTCACATTCGCGGACCAGAAACCAGTCCGGCCAGGCATCGGCTCGAGGGATACAAACGGGCACTGGCGCAAGCGGGCCTGAAGATTGTTGAGGATTACATAATCACCGAACAGAAGGGGGACGTCGAGACAAGGCAGCGTGGAGGCGAGGCGATGGGGCAACTGCTGGGCCTAAAAACGAGGCCTGACGGGGTATTCTGCTTTAACGATCCACTCGCGATAGGAGCGATGCATCGGGCCTTGGATGAGGGACTAAGAATTCCCGAGGACATGGCTATTATTGGCTGCGGGAACCTCCACTACGACGATTCGCTGCGCCTCACGCTTTCCAGCATCGATCAGCACAGCCGCCAAATTGGCCGAGAAGCCGCGCGGATTACACTCGGGATTCTGAACTCAAAAGTGCCGCCCCAGCCCGAAATCGTCGTGCTCGAGCCGGAATTAATTGTGCGCGCATCCACCCAACGGAGTACAGCTAAGCCGGCGGGCCCCGAATACTTGAGCGTTAATTGACAAGCAGCGAACGAACTATGAATGAAAGGTACCTTACCAATTGCACGCGTCCCTCTGGCACCCC
>CAZETZ010000014.1:48144-52141 GCA_964514735.1 uncultured Acidobacteriaceae bacterium
AGCGGCGAAAACTCTCCAGACCAAGGGATGAAGTGCGGCATGGGGCAGCCAGGAGGGCGACTCTTATTTGCCGGGCGACGAGAAGAGGTAATGGGCCGCGGCAAGCGGCTGGTGTGCATCCACACAGACCCGGCTTTACGCTTACGCGTGGAGTCTGTTTATGAAGGCTTTGACGGGCTCTCCGTAGTCCGCCGGTACTCGCGAGTCACCAACGAGGGAAGTTCACCGGTAGGCATCGAGTTCTTGAGTTCGGCGATGCTCCACGGACTGGCTGATCCGCAGAAGTACGACCGTGAGCTCCGCATCCATGTCGCTTTCAACAGCTGGATGGCCGAGGGACAGTGGCACACCCTGCGTCCGTCGGAAATGGGCTTTGTCGAGAACGAACGCACAAGCTGGTCCGAAGCGCACGCCGGAAGCATCGGCAGTTGGTCCACCGAACGGTACTTGCCGATGGCGATGGCCGAAAACACGAGGCTCGGCCTGATCTGGTTCTGGCAGATTGAACATAACGGGTCCTGGTATTGGGAAATCTCCAATGTTTCAGCTAGAGATAACAACGCGGACGATATTTACGCCTACCTCGGCGGTCCCGACGACCTGCACTCGGCGGCGTGGAAAAATCTGAAACCTGGGGAAAGCTACCAGACTGTTCCAGTGGCCGTTGGATGTGTGCGCGGCGGGTTCAGCGAAGCTATCGACGCATTGACACGCTATCGCCGCGCCGCATGCGTAAAGCCCCGCAACAACAATACAAGCTGCCCAGTGATCTTCAACGACTACATGAACTGTCTATGGGGCGATCCGACGGAAGCCAAGGAACTGCCGCTCATCTCCGCCGCCGCAAAGGCCGGCTGCGAATACTTCGTAATCGATGCCGGCTGGTATGCGGACCTGCATGAGGATTGGAGTCGAACGATTGGCGCCTGGCTGCCCTCTCCTACGCGTTGGCCTCGTGGCTTGAAGTTCGTGCTTGATCAAATCAGGCAAGCTGGAATGGTTCCAGGTGTGTGGCTCGAACCCGAGGTCGCCGGAGAAAAGTCGTTGCTCGCCCAGAAACCAGACAACTGGTTCCTCATGCGTCACGGCAGGAGAGTGTTGAAGAATTCGCGCTTTATGCTCGACTTCCGCAATCCGGAAGTCCGAGCATACCTCGATGGAGTCATCGCAAGGCTTGTGAACGAATACGGCGTCGGCTACATCAAGATGGACTACAACGTCGATTCGTTGCACGGAACCGAGATCAATACGGATAGCGTCGGACAAGGCCTGCTCGAACACAACCGGGCGCACCTGGCTTGGTTAGAGGAGATTCTGGACCGGTACCCCGAGTTGACGATTGAAAACTGTGGTAGCGGAGGCGGACGCATGGACTACGCGATGCTCAGCCGCCTGCAGCTTCAGTCCATGACCGATCAGGAAAATTATCTCAAGTTGCCTGCGATCCTGGTGGGTGCTACTGCGGCGGTTTTGCCCGAGCAACTCGCAATCTGGTCCTATCCGCTGGCAAACGCTGACGCGGACCAAGCCAGCTTCAACATGGTTACAGCAATGATGTGCCGCATTCACCAGAGCGGCCGCCTCGATTCACTTTCGCCGGCGGCATCGGCACAGGTGGCCGAGGGTGTCCGAGTTTACAAGGAAGTCCTCCGGAAGCACATTCCTGCGGCGGTACCTTTTTATCCGCTTGGCACCTCCGACGTTACCACTGTCCAAACATCGATTGCTGTAGGAATGCGTTCACCTGAACAGACGCTAATAGGGGTATGGAGGGTCGATGGGCCAGCCACGGCAAAGATCCCTGTAGCAGTTCGAAATCCCAAACTTCTCTACCCGACTGATCTCGGTATCAAGATCACTGCTATAGAAGGAACGTTAAGCGTGGAGTTTCCACGACCGCAAATGGCTTGCTTGATCCAAACGGAGTAAAACTTGTGCGCGGAGTCCATCGCCACAGCAAGGTGTGTTGTGATCGTTGGTAATTCTCGGAAAGTTTCGGTGCTAGTCGGAAGTTTTCGACTTTCAATCCAGCTTTTCAACGCGTGCCATACCGTGGCTACCTATCGCTCATAATATGGCATAATGGTGAGCGATATAAAAACTTCCTATCGCTCATGCCCTGGAATTGGCAAGCCCAAGATTGGCCTAACTTTCTATGGAACCGGAACCGGCTAGTAGCGGCGGAACAACAGTTCTTGGTTGGCGGCGGGGTGCTGGTCGGAACCGTCAAGCATCTGGGGGGCGAGGACCGCGATCAACTCACCATTGAAGCGATGAGTAGTGAGGCGGTGACAACCGCGGAGATTGAAGGCGAAACGCTCGATCGTGCAAGTGTGCAGTCTTCCCTTCGTAAGCAACTTGGGCTGGCGGCGGATAATCGGCGCGTGCGGCCTGCCGAACAAGGAATCGCGCGGATGATGGTTGATCTTTACCGTTCGTTCGGCACATCGCTTTCAGATACAACATTATTTGCATGGCACCAAATGCTGGTCAGTGGCCGGCGTGATCTCAGCGATGTCGCGCGCTATCGAACCGGTCAGGAACCAATGCAAGTAGTCTCGGGGCCAGTCCACAAGCCCAAGGTTCACTTCGAGGCGCCACCGGCTTCGCAAGTGCCGAAAGAGATGTCGCGATTTATCGCTTGGTTTAACCGAACAGGGCCGAATGGCGAGCAGCCTTTGCCACCAGTGACGAGGGCAGGGATAGCGCATCTTTACTTCGAGAGCATCCATCCGTTCGAGGATGGCAACGGGCGCATTGGCCGCGCGGTTTCTGAGAAGGCATTGGCACAGAGCCTGGGACAGCCGACGCTAACAGTTTTGGCGACAACGATCCTCGCTAGGCGCGAAAACTATTACGATGCACTCGAGGCCGCCAACAAAGGGAACGAAATCACTGACTGGCTGAGCTGGTTTGCCGGAATCGCCATCGAAGCACAGCGACGGACAATTGCGATGGTGGAGTTTTTGATCGATAAGACAAAGCTGTTTGATCGACTAGGACGTGGCGTAAACGAACGGCAGAAGAAGGCCCTACTGCGCATGTTTCGAGAGGGGCCAGAAGGGTTCAAGGGTGGGCTTAGCGCGAGCAACTACAGCACGATAACGGGAGCATCTCCTGCAACCGCCACTCGTGATCTAGCCCACTTGGTCGCCCGGGAGGCCCTGACTCGGTCCGGTGAACGTAGGCACGCGCGCTACCATCTGCGACTCCCGCTGCGTCCGGTTCGCCGCATAACCGTCAATCAGCTTGGAGAACTGATAGAAACTTAGAGCAAAGTCAACGGGAAATTGGGTTTCAGGCGTCAGCTCGCGTGTTAGTTTGACAATGCGACGCCCGAATTTGTGTCTTTTTTGCGGTTGATTGGCTGCGGATCCATCTTCAATTGGCGTGAATTTCTGCCCCATGCTAGCTGTAACTTCGTAACATTTCCGAGATGTGATCCTAATCACATCCGCTCGTGACTCCCTTCCTACGTTCAATCCTCAACTTCTGCGAAGCTAACTATGAGGTTGGCTTATGGCAGCAAACAACGTAGTTCTCGATCTCCTCCGCTTCGAGTTGAGGTTTCTGGAAGATGGAGGCTATGGGCGCTCACCGCATACGCCGTGGTGGCCTACTCGGATATTCGAAGATTCTCCAACTTGCCTGAACTTCGATGATGCCGCGCGTCCGCATCCTTGTGGCGAATGCTTTCTGATGCAGTTTGTCCCCAAGGAAAAACAACAAGAAGGGGCGCCCTGCCGGTTTATTCCCATCACGGAAAAGGGCGAAACCGTCGAAGATTTTTATCGCTGCGGGACGCAAATCGAAATGGAAGAAGCATTGAAAAACTGGCTGCGGAGAGAAATCCAACGGATTGAGGAACGGCAAATGTCACACCAGCAATCAAACAAGCCCGCTAGCTGAGGTCCGTGACATTTTCACGGGGATTGCGAGGGCAAAATGTCTTTCCGATTTCGGGTAGTGCCAAAAAGGAAACGACGTGGAGTTCGTC
>CAZETZ010000015.1:0-49152 GCA_964514735.1 uncultured Acidobacteriaceae bacterium
TGCGCCATAAACAGCACATCTACATTGTCAGGATCGAGATCCACCAGCGTGCGCATCACCGCAGCGGTGCCCCCAGGGTCCCCCTGCTGATCGTAGAGCGTCGCCAACTCCATGCCCACCTGGATTCGCAAGGCTTTGTCTTTCAGCTTGGCGAAGGACTTCTCCAATAATGTACGGGCGGAAGGATCTCCCAATCTTTTCTGGCAAATCCCCAGGAGGGCCTGCGTCTTCGGCAAAGACGGATCGATTGCCAGGGCCTTGCGCAAGTGCTGGGAGGCTTTCTGATAATCCCGTTGAAAGTATTCAATCACGCCCAAGTTTGCGTAGGCCTCAGCGTTCTTGGGATCGAGCGCCAGAACGGCCTCGAACTCTTTCACTGCGGAGACTGGGTCGTTCGCTTTGAGATATTCCCCCGCTTTGCGCAGGTGATTGTGAATCTCCTCGGCGCGTGGAGGTCCGCTTTGTGCTGACATTGCCGCAAGAGTAACGATAAGAAGAGTTAAAACGAACCAGGCGGATACATAAGTGGTACGGGGTTGGGGTTCTCTCATGGTAAAGGAGCCTGCCGTTCGGCGCCTTCAAGTTGCGAAGGACTTTTGCGTGATCACGCTCGAAAAACCCCTCTCACCATATCAAAGCAGGGCGCTACAGAGCAGCCAAAAATACCTGGGTTCTGAAACCTCCGTCAACTGATCCACTGTTTCGCGGAGCGGGAAAAAACTGCGGGGCGCGGACATTGGCTCCGCACCCCGCTACGACAAGTTACGCGCTGACCGCGACTCAGAACCTGAAATGGGCCCCCAGTTCTATGACGCGCTGACTGCCATTGATGCTGCTGATCACACCCGCGGCAGTGTCGTCCAATCCGCCGCCGGTGTCATGACCGACATTGGCATCGGGGTTGGAAAAGTTAATGTGGTTGAACGCATTGTATGCGTTGGCTTTGATTTCGAGTCCCATCCTCTCGCGAATCGCAAATTCTTTCGCGATGCTGATGTTTACGTTCGTATATCGCGGCCCGACCAGGGAGTTCCGTTTGACATTGCCAAACGTATCGGGAGCTGGGTTCGCGTAAGCGTTGGGATTGAACCAGTGCCCGATGCTCTGGTTCGACACGTGCGGATCGCCTACTTGATCGGGGAACAGTGTGCCGGCGCGCATCCCAGGATCTAGCGGTCCGCGAACGGAACCCTGAATCACTGGAGTGAAGGGAGTGCCGCTGTGCCACTGGAAGAGGCTGGAAATCGTCCAGCCACCGATAACTTGGTCGGCAATGCCATGAAGGGTATGCTGACGTCCGTGCCCGAATGGCAGCTCGTAAACGACCTGACCTGTCAGGGTATGCTTTGCGTTGAAATTGGATGGGCCATAATTGGCTGCCGGGTCGAACGCGTTCTGGTAAGTATCAACACCTGATCCGTGGCCATTTCCGGTGCCGGTATCGAGCGATTTCGACCAGGCGTAATTGACCTGGAAGGTCACACCGTGCGACATCCTCTTTTGCAGCCGCTCTTGCAGAGCGTTATAGTTCGAATAACCCGTGTAAATTTGGGCAATAATGTTGTTGAACACTGGATTAGGCGCGCCGCAATTGGTGCCGACGGTACACCCGAATTGACTGGGCGGGGCCTGGTTGATATCGGTGGCAAAATTCAGGTTTCGTCCGCGCGTGTAAACATAACTGGTATCCAACAAAATGCCGCCGGAGAAATCGTGCTGTACGCTCAGGATGGTCTGCTGCACGAAAACAGTCGGCATATTACGCGGGTAATAAGCGGTGAAGCCAAGATTGTTGATGGTGGGAGAGAGCGTTTGCAGGGTTGGAAACACCACTTGCGTGCCCGCCGGGGGTCCGGCGGCCAGCTTAAACGCAGCTGTACCTGGGGTGAACCCATTGGGCCCCACCTGGTGCGGACTCAAGCCAAGAGCCAGCGCGTTGTCGGTGTAATTCTCGGCGTCCCGCGGCGCGTCGAAAATCCCGTAGCTCGCGCGGAACGACCAATTGTTGCGGGGAGACCACGCTAGGCCAAGCCGGGGCGCGAATTCATGATAGTCCCCATTCTGAATGGTCCTCATGTTGCTAATGGACCCTCCATAGAGAAGGTCGCTCTGCCCACCGAAAAGAATGCCCCCTTTGTAGGTCTGGCCGTTCACAACCTGAGGGTTGGGGAGAAGCGGATCGAAAACGCCAAACAGATTTTTCTTCACGCCCCAGCCGGACTGCATCTGCCAGCGGAGACCCAGATTGACGGTCAGGCGCTGTGTGATTTTGAAGTCGTCGCTGCCGAACAACGCCGATGTCCACTCATGCGCGCTGGTGGGAATGGCTTCGGAAACGGTCCAACCATAAACGTCGCCCGCCAGGAAGTCAGCATATGCGACTCCAGTAACGGTCCCATTGAATACGAAATTTCCGGAACTGAGGTCTCCCCAACTGGTGTAGTTTTGGTACAGTCTGTCGTATTCCCCACCAACCTTAATGGTGTGTTTGCCGTGAATCAGGGTCAAGACATCGCCTACGGTGTAAACCCCTTGGCCTAGAACGGCGTCGATGTTCCCGTTGCCGCCGGCGCCTGGAAGTCCATGGCCAAAGTCTCCAGCCCCCAAGGCTATGGCCCCGGTCCCGCCTCCGGCTTCGATCGAGATCCTGGGAAAGACATTGGCCGGAGCGTTGGTTCCATAGGTCGGTTCAAGCCCAAGCGTGGCTGGATCATTCTTACCTAGAGATGGCGGCTGGTACTTGTCCAGCTCTCGGCTGGCGCTCACCCGGAATTCGTTCAACAAAGTGGGACTGATGGCATAGGCATGTGTGAGCTGGCCGAGTACATTGTCCGTCTTGCCTAATTCATAGGCGCTGGCGTCGCTGGGGAAAAGCGGATCTGCGGGCACAAAAGACGACGTGGTAGGGAAATAGTTAAAGCTGAATGAAACTCGTTGTTTGGAGGAAAGATTGTAATCCACCTTTCCCGTGTACCACGTGTTGGTATTTGGGCTGCTGCCGTTGAAAAGATAATTGTTTGTGGCCGGGCAGGTTTGTGGGGTCCCAGCTGACGGACTCACCGGACCGGGACAGCCCGCCACCCATCCGGGAGCGTTTGCCGCAGGGAAGAAGCTCTGTAGCTTTGACGCGACCGCATCATAAGTTCCCAACAAATGGCCGGAAGCGTCAAAAGACGGGCCGGTGGCTCCGGCGAGTCCAAAAAAATTACCCGCCTGCATGGCCGCCGTCGGGTAACTGTAGACAGCGCTAGTGGGCGCCGACGAAGGGTTGCGCTGGTAGTTAAAGAAGAAGAACAGCTTGTTCTTGATGACCGGCCCGCCTACGCTGCCACCGTACGTATTCCAGTGGGATACCGCCTTCGTCCCCGTCTTATTAAAATAACCTCTGGAGTTCAACGACGTGTTCTGGACCGATTCATACCCGCTGCCGTGCCATTGGTTGGTCCCGCCCTTGGTGAGCACATTCACGGAAATGAGACCATTGCCGTACTGCGCCGGAGCGTTGGCCGAACTGACGCTTACCTCGCTGATCGAGTCCAGCGGCATGTAGTAATTGCTGCCGTTGTAATCGCGCGGGGCGGTGGCAATTCCACCGTCCGACAGAAACTGCACATTGTATCCCTGGGTACCGTTGACTCCGACTCCCTGGCCGTTGGCTTCACCCACGGATCCGCCAGTGTTGACGCCGGGAATCAGCTGCACCATTTCATTACGCCAGTCTGTGCCAACAATCGGCGCCGTGCGAATCGCCTGGCTGTCCAGGTTTACGTGCTGGTCGGAGGTCTCGGTTTCCAGCAACGGAGCTTCTCCGGTGACCGTAACGGTTTCGGTCGTGTTGCCAACTTGTAGAGTGGCATCCACCGCGATCGTCTGCACCTGAAGGGTCACTCCTTTGCGTACAAGGTCCTTGAACCCCGATTTCGAGAAAGTGATGGTGTAGGCGCCAGTGGGGACCGACGGGACATCATAGATTCCGGCTGTATTCGTGGTGCTCACGGAACTCACGCCGGTTTCTGCGTTGGTAATAGTGACTGAAACACCAGCAACCACCGCGCCGGTGGAATCCGATACCGTTCCCTTGATTTCTCCGGTATTGGCATTTTGGCCAAAGGCAAGACCAGCGGTCAAGGTTGCGGCCAGCAACACACAGACACGGCCAACGTGGCGGATATTTCCCAATTTCATTGTGCAGCCTCCTCCGGAGTAAGCTCATACCGGGCCGCACCTGTACCAGGAAATTACGGCCCAAAAAACACAACTACACGTTCTTCTGGTGGGGATGCTATGCCGAAGTGGAAACTGGCGAATCCGCCAAAAGTTGGAATACTTAAAAACTATTTGGCTTGACAAAGGACGTCAGTATGTGGCGAGACAAGTTCAAAGGTGGACCAGGCCGCGCTGTAGGGCGGTGACCACAGCCTCGGTTCGATCGTTCACGTCCAACCGCAAGAGAATCGCGCTCACGTGACACTTTACCGTGGCCTCGGTGATCCCCAACTGGGTAGCGATCTCCTTGTTACTCCGGCCGCCGGCCAGGAACGACAATACTTGTTGTTCCCTGGCGCTGAGGTCGGAATCCGGCAGGCGCGAAGCCAGGGCACGCGCCACCGGAGGGGGGAGGAACCGGCCTCCCTTGTGCACGCGTTGCAAAGCCTCCACCAGGGTTTGATACGGCATCCCTTTAATCAAATAACCCTGGGCGCCGGCCTCGAGGGCCCGGTGAATGTCGGCATCGCCTTCGTAGGTGGTCAGCACCACGAAACGCGCCTGTGGATGAGTTACGCGAATGGCACGTATCGCATCTACTCCGCTCATCCCGGGAAGCCGCAGGTCCATCAAGGTGACATCCGGCTTGTGCTTGGAAAACAGGGCGACGGATTCTTCGCCGGTGCCGGTCTGGGCGACCAGGCTCATGTCCGGGCGGGCATTCACAATGGACGCCACTCCCACCAGCATCAGGGGATGATCATCCACAATCATGACTTTCATCTTCTCGACAGTGCTCATGCTAGCTGCAAACTCCGGTCCTCCGCTGACGCGCTGCGGGGAACATGCATGGCCAACTGCGTCCCCTTGCCCGCCCGGCTGTCGAACGAGAGCGTGCCACCGATACGTTTCATCCGCTCCTGCATGCCTACCAGACCATAGTGACCGTTGCTGGAGGCCAGCATCTGTGCCGCATCGAAGCCGCGTCCATCGTCCTGCACCAGTACACAAAGTTCGCTCTCTTGGAAATCCACGGTGACTTGGATGCTTGCAGGTTGCCCATGACGGATCGCATTGTGCAACGCTTCCCTCACCACCATCAACACCTCGTGGGCCGTGGATTGATCCAAATTAAACGGTGGTCCCGAGAACCGGCACTCAACCGGCACGCCAAATTCGTGGCTTACCTGCTCCGTCATTCCCCTGAGGATTGGCCCGATGTTTGCGCCGTGGCCATCGCTATGCCGTAAGTCCCACACCGCTTCTCTGGCTTCGTCGATGGTGGTGCGCAATTGGCCGCGCGCGTAACTCAACAAGTTTTCCTTGGCATGCGGCTCGTTCTCATCGAGGCTGGAGTGGGCTTCCAGCAACGCGGACACTCCCGCGCAACCCTGAATGAGAGTGTCGTGCATTTCCCGGGCCAGTCTATTTCGCTCTTCCAATACCGCTTCATAACGGGCGTGCACCTGGCGCAAACGGAACTTGTGCCCGCCCCAGATGCTGACGGCGATTACAAGGACACAACCCGCCAGGAACCCGGAGGTACGGTAAAAATGCGGTTCTTGAACAATCTCGATGAATTTCTCGGAAATTTCCCGCGGGTTATTCATTTCCAACGCCTGGACCCGGAATTGGTAGCGGCCCGGCGGGACGTTGGTATAGTAGGCGACCCGGCGCGAAGACGCATCCGTCCAGTTTTTGTCAAAGCCTTCCAACATGTAGCGGAACCTCACTCGCTCCTGCGAGCGAAGTTGGATCACGCTGTAGTGGATTTCCAGTTTGGCATTGTCCGGCTCGAGTGAAATCGTCTGCCCGGGGATTTCACGCCCGTCGGCCAGGACCTGGTCCACTACCACGGGCGCGGGGCCGGATGGCTTGGCTAGATCGTGAGATACACGAACTAACCCCTTATTGCTGGCAAATAAGATTTCGCCTTGTGACGTTACCACTCCACCAGGTTTTTCCGCACCGTACAGCTGGGTGGTTTCCAGCCCATCGGAGATGCCGTACAAGCGCAGCGAAAGCGGGTGGGTTGGGTCCTCCGCGATCAAATCCAATTCTTTACGATCGATGGCAGAAATGCCATTCGGACCGCTGAGCCAGAAAGTTCCGCCACGGTCTTCGAGCATTTCATAGATGCTGTTGCTGGCCAGTCCTTGCACGGTCGTGAAGTGGGTCAGCTTTCCCCCACGCCAACGGTAGAGCCCCCCCGTCCGCGTGCCAAACCACATGCCGTTGTCAGGGTCCTCGTGGATGGCCCATATCTTTTCGTTGCCCAGCGCGCGAGTCACCACATCGGTCAAGAACCTGCCGTCATGGATATGACTGATTCCCCGGTCCGTCCCAACCCAGATGTCGCCGTTGTGGTCCTCCGCCAGAGAGCGCGTGCTGAAGTAACATAGGCCATCGCGCATTTGAAAGTTGGTAAAGCCGCCCTTGAACCAGCGGCTTACTCCTTCATCGGTTGCAATCCAGACATGGCCGTTACGTGCCTGTAAAAATACCCGGACAAAATTGTTTACCAATCCATCTTTCGCCAGGTAGTGGGTGAGATGCGCGCCGTCCTGGCGGAACACTCCTCGTCCCTCGGTCCCGATCCAAAGCGCGCCGTCCCGGTCGCGAAATATATTGCGCACGCGGACTCCGGTGATTCCCGGAAACCGGACCTGGGTCGCTTTGCCACCATGAAAACGAAAAAGGTTGGCCGCCGCCACCCAAATGTCGCTGTTGTGGTCCTGGTAGACCGTCTCGGCATCATAGTCGCCTGCATCGGGTAAAACGACCGTCTGTACCGGGGTCTTGCTAAGCCTTACCATCCCCGCTTGGGTCCCAATCCATATATTGTTTTCTACATCTTCAAAAATGTTCAGCGCGGTATTGCTGGGCAAGCTGGCAGGAGCGGTGATCTGAGAAAACTGGTGCTCGCGGTATTTGTAGATTCCGTGGCCAATGGTGCCGATCCAAAGCGTGCCATCCGAGGTTTCGCGTAGAACTCGCACCGCCCCATTGGTCTGCTCGACTTTTTGGAAGGACATCGAACCGGGGACCAGGCGGTGCAAGCCGCCAATGGTTCCCACCCAGAGCGTGCCATCCTCCGTCTGGGTAATGGATTTGACCCGGTTTTGACTTCCCTCTCCTTGCAGACGATATTCCTCCGCCCGGTCACCATCCAGGCATAAGAGTTTGGAACCACCGACCCACAGGCGCCCTTGACGGTCTTCATAAATGGCATGAATTGCCACGGACGGGACCGAATCCGTGCTATCCACCCGCGCAATCTGTTCTCCGGAAAAGCGAAACAATCCGTTGTCGGTGCCGATCCAGATCTTTCCCTTCCGGTCTTGATAAACCGACCGGACAAAATCATTCAGCAGCCCATCTTTGGCCGAGAAGGAGCGGAACCCTCCATCGCGATAACGAATCAATCCCCCGCCCTCGGTTGCAATCCAGAGAGTGTTATCGTTGCCAACCGTCAGATTGAAGATATTGTTCTCGTGAAAGGCAGGGGTGTTGTCGCGGTCAAACAGTACCAGGTGTGCGCCATCAAAGCGCAGCAATCCGCCGGTAGTGCCAATCCACAGATAATGGTCCGAGGTCTGGGCGAAGGCCTGGACCGTCTGCTCCGGCAGGCCGTCCTGCATCTGCCAGGTGCGCTCCACATAAGTGACAGGAAGATCGTCTAGGGCCAGGGCGGAAGCGCCAAGCAACAAACTGCCGATCCAGAAACGCGTTAGAAAAGCACGAACCATCGCGGGTTTCCTTGCTTTTTTGCGTAGTACAGTGTATCGCGAGAAGGGCCGCTACTTGCGCGTGAAGCGGTCGAAGACCGTCATCGCGGGAAGCGCATTGTACTGGTCGTCAAACAAGCCGCGTTGGACCAGCCGTCCCTGCACTGCCGGTTCCCACCAGAATACTCCCTTGCCACGCCCATTCGGAGTTTCCATTACCACCCGGTTGACTTCGTCCAGGAATTCCCGCTGTCCCTCCGGAGATTCAGGAAATGGCGCCGGCTTGTTGAGATAGTTCCCTGGCTTCCAGTTGTAGGCTGCTTCTACCACGATAATGTCTTTCTGATATTCCGCCGCCATGAATTGCAAATTCTTTCTCAGATCGTTCAGGTTTCCGTGCCACCAGGGATAGTAAGACTGCCCGATGATGTCATAGGGAACATCGTAGGAATTCATCTTGTCCAGGAACGCCTTGGTGCCTTTGGCATCGGCGCCGCGATCAATGTGAATCATGATTTTGGGGCGTGGTCCATTTCCCCGGCCCGCGTCCACCCCGTTGATCCCCGCATAGACCAGCTCGGCGAAATTGTCCCAGTTGGCGGGAAGTTTCCCGTCCGGCCAGAGCATGCCATTGGTGATCTCATTGCCGACCTGGACCATGTCCGGCAGCACCCCGGCATCGCGAAATGCGGCAATCGTGTCTCGGGTGTATGCAAATACAGCTTTCACCAACTCGGAGTGTGATTGGCCTTGCCACGCTTTCGGGATGGGCTGCTTGCCTGGATCAGCCCAGTCGTCCGCATAATGATAGTCCAGCAAAAACTTGAATCCCAACGACTTGGCCTGTTTGGCCAAGGCAATTGTGTAAGGAAGATCGTTGGGAAGACTGGTGGGCGTATGGAATAAGCGGAGCCGGATCCAGTTGTAGCCGTGGTTCCTGAGGATTTGCAGGCCGGGGAGTGGCTGGCCCCCGTCTTTGAACACTACTCCTTGTTGCTCGGCCTGACCGAGAAAGGAAACGTCCGCGCCCACGGCATAATCCTGGCTGTAGCTCCTTGCCGGGATTGTCAGTGCGGCCGCCAGCAATACCGCCAGGGTTAGTTTCTTGCGCATGATTGTGTTCCCCATCGCCGTTCGATTTTTACTGGGCAGGAGTTGCGGTATTGTCCATCCGTTTGGCTTGTTGGCCGCCCCCGCTCCAATCCAGGGTCTTCTCGGCGGCGACTTCTCCGGTTGGGCGTAGCAGCGAGAGACGCAACTGTAGCTTGTGAGTGTCGGCCTTCGCGTCCACCGGACCGGAAATGGATTGTGTGTCATTCAAGTCCGTGAACTGACGCTCCCCATGCGCCAACAGCTTGGTGTCATCGTAAACCTGCCAGTTCAGCCGATAGTTGTGCAGTGGATAGGAGGGAAGCCTTTTGGTCGAATTAGGTTGCACCGTTGCCGTAAACGAAGCCGGCATATTTTTGTCCTTGTCGTCGTTCCACCGTACACTCAGCACCGCGGGAGCATTCAAGTCTTTCCACACATAGTAGGACGGCTTGCGTTGCCGGTATTCATCCACCAGTCCATGGTCCACGAAGCCCTCTTCCAAGCCAAAGCGTAGATTCCGCCACGACTTGTAATCCTGGTAACACCACAGGATCGCGCCTGCAATCCAATCGCGGCTCGCCAATTCCGGGACTTGTTCTTCTATGATCTTGATCCGCCTACGGTCGCCTTCCTCTGCATCTTTGGCAAAAAATCCGGGCAGTCCAAACTCCGAGATAATCACCATTTTTTGCGGAAACATACGGTCCACTTTATCCAAAGACATCGAGAGCGCCGATTCCGGGCCATGCCAGCTGCCGAAATACTGGTTCATCATGAGAAAATCGGCCTGGTTGGCGGCAGAGTCTTCCGCTCGGTTGAGCTTTGGCAGGTTGTCATCCGCATAGGTGACAAAGCGGTCGGGATCGAGCTCGCGAATAAAATCGCGCATGGCGCGAAAATAGGCGACCCCGCCCGGCGTCCCGGTATCGCTTTCGTTGCATACGCTCCAGGCAAATATGCTGGGATGGTTCCCCGCCTGCTCAATCATCTCCTGCATCTGTTTCTTGGCGAGCGCAAGAACTTTGGGGTCACTCATCTGACTTTCGCTGAACTGCCACACCGGGATTTCGGGGATGAGCATGATCCCGTGACGGTCGGCGTAATCGAGGATGAACGGGTTTTGCGGGTAATGGACGGGACGGGTCAGCGTAACTTGCAACGACTTCATATCGTCGTAGTCAAAGCGCATGGTGCCGGTGGTTTCGGCCAATCCTTCCCCGGGGGAATCTTCGTGGCGGGTCAATCCGGTCAGGCGCACCTGCTCGCCATTCACCAGCAGATGACGGTCGCGAATCTCCACCTTCCGCAGGCCGAAGGTATCGCTTTGCTCATCCAGAATTTTGCCGCGTTCATCCCTCATCTCCGCGGTCATCCGGTAAACATTGGGATGATCGATTCCCCACAACTTGGGCACATCGATTTCCAGCGACGTTTCAACTTCCTGATTCGCGCCCGCAATGGTTACAGAACGCGTTTGGGTTGCCGCCACCCAGTTGTCAGGATCAAAAGCAGTCAAACGCAGGGAAACTTTTTCCCCGGCCTTCAGGCTGCTTGCCAGAAATAGCGTGTCCCGCACCACCGCGTTGTCGGGGTTGATCTCAGCCCGGATCCGCTGCCGTTCCACTTCCACCGCGCCAGCCACGGTAAGCCAGACGTCGCGCACCATGCCGCCGTAGTCCCACCAGTCGTACCAGGCGTCATGCGGCGTTTTCTGGCGCATGGCAAATCCGGGGATGGTCTGCTCTGTGACCCGATTGTCGACCTCCACGGCAAGGTAGTTCGTGGGCCGCAAATGAGGGGTGATGTCCAACGAGTATGCGGTGTATCCGCCTTCGTGACGACCCACTTCCTCGCCATTCAGCCACACCCGCGAAGCATAGAAAGTCGCCCCGAAATGCAATTCCACCCGCATTCCCGGCGACTGGGCCGGCGCTTCAAAATTCCTGAAGTACCAGGCTTTGCCGAGATAATCGTGATGTTTTCCGACGTTCCAGGTATGTGGGACGTTGACAGATTCCGTGTCGGAGGGGAGATGCGTTTGCCAACCGGCCACCTCTCCACTGCCGCGAGCATCGGTGCAGAACTGCCAATCGTGATCAAGATCGATTCGATTGGAGGCCAAGGCGGGGGCCGACAATGCCAGCAAGATAAATGCGCGTCTAATACTCCAGTTCATGGACCCTCAGGCGTTCGTTGGAATCACAAATTACACGGGAATATTTGAACGCGATTCTACGTCAGCTTCAAGCACTTGAGCATCCTACATTTCCGGGAACCGCCCTGAATCCAACAAAAGTAGGATTGGCTGAAAAATTAATTGCAAGTTCGGTCCTTTCTCGCTAAACGGAGGTTCTCTGCGGCCTTTCTCGGCGTCCTCCGCGGTTTAAGATTTTGCTCGCCGTCGAGAAAAACCGCCGAAGCTGCAAGGGTTGCGCCGAGGGCACGGAGAAAAACGTCGCGCCCAATCGAGGGCACTATTTTTATAAATTGCTTCATTGCCCTGTTCCAAGTAAACGTTTACTATACAAGCCGTCAAACTGCAGCTGAATGATGGGTGACATATGGGGAACAGGGGGATTTGAACATGAGTTCCAAAAGCCGGAGAGAATTCTTATCTCAAGTTGGCAGCGCGAGCATGGCTTTGGCGGCAGGTATGGTTGGCGGGCCACTGTTGTCCGCCCAGACATCTCCAACCAATTCGGACACCACGGCCAAGCTTTACCTCGACTCCCGCCGCGCAATCGCTCCGCTTGACCGTAATCTGTTCGGGTCCTTCCTAGAGCATCTCGGACGCGCCATTTACGAGGGCATCTACGATCCGGGATCGAAGCTGTCCGACGCCAGTGGCTTCCGCAAAGATGTGATGGATGAAATCCGCCAGCTCGGCGTACCCCTCATTCGCTACCCGGGGGGAAACTTTGTTTCCGGCTACAACTGGCTTGACGGCGTCGGACCAAAAGAAAATCGCCCGCATGTTCTCGATAAAGCCTGGAATTCGCTCAACAGCAATCAGGTCGGCACCAATGAATTTTTAGCGTGGTGCAAGGCGGTGGGGACGGAACCATTAATGGGCTTGAATTTCGGCACTGGGACCGCCGAAGATGCGGCCGCCCTGGTGGAGTATTGCAATGTGGAAAAGGGCACCAAATGGAGCGACCTCCGCCGGAAACATGGGGTGGCCGACCCCTACAAAATCGAGAGATGGTGCCTGGGAAATGAAATGGACGGCCCTTGGCAAATCGGCCACATGACCGCCACCGAGTATGGCATGAAAGCGCAGGACGCGGCGCGGCAAATGCGGGCGGTGGACCCTTCCCTCAAGCTGATTGCCTGCGGATCGAGCGGCCCCTTCATGAACACTTACCTCGAGTGGGACCGCGAAGTGCTTGAACAGTGCTACGAATATGTGGATGCGCTCTCGTTGCACCGCTATGTTGGGAACACTAAGGACGAAACCGGCGAGGACAGCTCCAAGTACCTGGCCATCAATTTGACCCTGGAAAAGCAGATCGTGGAGACGCTTGCGGTCTGCGACCTGGTGCAGGGTCATAAGCGATCTGCGAAGAAGCTTTGGCTTTCCTTCGACGAGTGGAACGTTTGGTATCGCCAGCGTGGCCATGATGCCGAGAATGGCGGCGGCAAGGAAGCCCCGCATCTTTTGGAGGAGATTTACAATTTTGAAGACGCTTTGGTGGTGGGCGGGCTGCTCAATAGCCTGATGCGCCACGCGGACCGGGTGAAGCAGGCGTGCCTGGCGCAGCTCGTCAATGTGATCGCGCCCATCATGACCAACAAGGACGGGCTGTTTCGCCAGACTATTTATTACCCGTATAGCTGGGCCTTGAAATTTGCGCAGGGTACGGTGCTCGACGTGGTGGTGCAGTCTCCCACCTATGAAGTTTCGCGGATGGGTCAAGTGAGCTATCTCGACGTGGTGGGGACCGCCGCGCAGGATGGCAAGATCAGCCTGTTCATCCTGAACCGCGATCTGTCCAAACCGCATGCGGTCGAAATCAACTGGCAGGACAAATCGCCCGGTGCGGTGCTGTCGGCATTGGTGCTGACCGGCAATGACCTGAAGGCCGTCAACAGTTTCGACGCTCCGAAACGCGTGACGCCTCAGGCCGCGGACAAACCTTCAACTTCCGGGAACCGCACTAAGTTTGAAGTCCCGGCGCGGTCTTACACCGTAATCCAGTGGGGTGCATAATGATCGGACGCCGGCAATTTATCCGCAACAGCGTGATGGGCGCGGGAGCGCTGGTTTTCGCGCGCTCGGCTCCTTATATGTTTGGGTTCGACTCCGCTGCTGCCGATTCGCGGATCGAGGTCCTGCTCGATGAACCGCTAGGGACCATCTCGCCTGACATCTATGGCCATTTCACCGAGCATCTGGGGGGCGTGATCTACGACGGCATCTGGGTTGGGGAAAATTCCAAAGTCCCCAACGTCAACGGCCTCCGCAAAGAGCTGATCGATGAGATGAAAAAGATCAAAGCGTCCGTGGTCCGCTATCCGGGAGGATGCTTTGCCGATAGCTACGACTGGCGCGATGGCGTGGGCCCTGTGGACAAACGTCCGCGGCGCACAAATTTCTGGGCCCAGGTTGAGTCCGCCGCCAGCGCCACCAACCACAAATATGAGCCGAACCGCTTCGGCACCAATGAGTTTGCGCAGTTTTGTAAATTGATTGGAGCGCAGCCTTATCTTGCCGCGAACGTGCGCAGCCTCACCGCCAAAGATTTCTATCAGTGGGTGGAATATTGCAATTCTCCAGCTGGCAGCACGACTTTAGCGGACCAACGCGCGGCCGCGGGATTTTCCGAACCCTTCCACGTGCGCTACTGGGGAGTAGGAAATGAGTCCTGGGGATGCGGCGGAAACTTCACTCCCCAGGAATATGCGGTCGAATTCCGACGCTTCGTCACCTGGGTGCCAGGCTTCGGAGAGAACCTGGCTTTCATCGCCTCGGGACCGAGCGACTACAGCTGGGATTGGACGCGAGGATTTTTTGAAGAAATTGTACGCAAAGATCCTGGCCAGGTGAGGTCTATCTATGGATTGGCCATGCACTACTACACCTGGAACCTCAGCCGCGGACGCACCCACAACTGGGACGAAGGCAAGGGCGACGCGCTCAAATTCGATGTCGTCGATTGGTACGAGCTGCTGCGCGAAGGCGACGCCATGGAGTCCCTTATCAACGGCCACTGGCAAATCATGGGAGAGTATGACCGCGAGCACCACGTAAAACTGGTGGTGGATGAATGGGGGGCCTGGTATCGCCCCGGTAGCGAAATGACCCCCGGAGACGCGCTGGAGCAAACCCCCACGCTGCGCGACGCGCTGCTGGCCGGATTAAACCTGGACACCTTTAACCGCCACCCGGAAAAGGTCTCCATGGCCAATTCAGCCCAGTTGATCAACTGCCTGAACAGTCTGTATCTGGCCCACGAGGATAAATTTTGTGTCACCCCCATCGGCCACGTGTTTGCCATGTATGCGGCCCACCAGGGCGGGCAGTCGCTGCGGACGATTTTTTCCGCGCCGAATGTCAGTTACGACAGGGACGGCAAGCCGGCATCGTTCTGGGGACTCAAAGGGTCGGCCTCGCTGCACGATAAAGAACTGGTGTTGACGGTGGTGAATCCTCACGCCAGCGAAGCTCGCGAAACCGACGTCGGGATTCGCGGGGCCAGCGTGAAATCGGGAACCGCGACCACGCTCGCCCATTCCGATATTCACGCCCATAATTCATTTCAGGACCGCGAAGTAGTGAAGCCGCAAACCAAGCCGCTGGAAATCAAGGGCTCGGTGCGATACACCTTCCCTTCCGCTTCCGTCACCAGACTTACCTTGAGTTTGGCCTGACGGACCGCTTAGGCGGAAGGCGCCGTCAGCGGATGATTTACCGCTTCCGCGATGCGAATTAGTTTGGGTAGCAGGTCCCCGAACTGCGCATCGCCAGGCTGCCCCAAGGCGAAGTACAGCTTGTGATAAAGCGGATAGAGTTCGTCGTAAACCTGGGCTTCCTGCGATTGTGGATTGAATACCTTGTGGGATGGGCAGATTTGTTGCTGCGCCTCTTCCACGGTTTTGAAGGCGCCCGCGGCCAAAAACGCAAAGATCGCCGAGCCCAGCCCTACCACGTTACTGCTGGGCACCAGCACCGGCCGGTTCAGAACATTGGCATAGACCTGATTCAGCACATTGTTCTTCTGTGGAATCCCGCCGGCATTGATCACGCGCTTGATGGTCACGCCGTTTTCCGCCATCCGGTCCAGAATTACGCGGGTATGCAAAGCGGTGCCCTCGATGGCCGCGAATAATTCGTCTTCGGCTGTGCTCTGCAGGTTCCAACCGAGGGTAATGCCACGAAGATTCGGGTTCACAAGCACGGTGCGGTCCCCGTTGTCCCAGGTCATGCGCAGCAGACCGGTTTGTCCGGCCCGGTGGTCGGCAATTCCCCGGCTCAGGGCTTCTACGTTACTTCCGGCGCGCGTAGCAATCGCATGGAAGATATCTCCCACCGCGGAAAGCCCGGCTTCGATCCCGGTACGCTGCGGATGCACGCTGCCCTGCACTACGCCGCAAACCCCGGGGACCAGATTGATTGAAGGAGTAATCCCAATGATGCAGGTGGATGTGCCCACAACATTGACCATGTCGTCGGTGCGGCAACCGGCGCCGATTGCATCCCAGTGCGCATCAAAAGCGCCCACCGGAATCGGAATCCCTTTCTTCAGGCCTAACAAACCAGCCCACTGTTGCGAAAGCAAGCCTGCGATGCTGTCGGAGGTCGCGTACTCTCCCTCGAGCTTTTCGCGCACTCCGCTCAGTAATGGATCCACTTTGGCCAGGAACTGCTCCGGAGGAAGGCCTCCGAGCTTACGGTTCCACAACCATTTGTGGCCCATCGCGCAGACGCTGCGTTTTACTTTCCTGGCGTCGGTGATTCCCGCGAGCGTGGCTGCGACCATGTCACAATGCTCGAATGCGGAAACGAATTCCTCGCGTTGCGAGGGATTGTGGCGAAGCCAATGCAGCAGTTTGGAAAATCCCCACTCCGAGGAATAAACCCCGCCGCACCATTGGATGGCTTCCAGTTTCTCGCGGTGGGCAGCCTCGGTGATCTCCGCGGCTTCTCCCTTGGCGCGGTGGTCGCACCACAGGTAGTACTCACCTAACGGCTGAAGATTTTTTCCAACCGGGATGACTGAGGAGCCGGTGGTATCGAGCGCGATCGCTTCCACCTGGTCGCCGGAGATGCCGGCCTTCCTGACCGCTTCCCGCGTGGCCGCCGCCAGCGCCCGCATGTGGTCCTCGTGCGATTGCGTGGCGTGCTCGGGATCTTCGCGTTTCCGATGCAGCGGATACTCCGCGATCGCCGATTCCAGCAGCCCGCGCTCGCTGTCCACGATGGACACGCGCACGCTCAACGTCCCGAAATCGACGCCGGCAACAATCGCCATCAGCAGGCCCCGTCGTGGCCATGCCAGTACATGTCCCAGCCCAGGTAGCGGGTGCTGGCTTCGTGTACCGCGGAAGCCACCGAAGACAAATTTGCGGCCACGTGGTGTTCAAATCCTCTTTCGCAAATGAAATGCAGCAGCTTTTGCATGTTGGGGATTTCGACCACCCCAGCGCCGCCGAAGGTGTTGAGCGCATCGTCGGTGAACTTGCCTTCGCCCACGTAACCGCGAATTTTGCCGCTGGTGTCGTCAGTGGAGTAGCGAGTGAAGGTCATCTTTTCCGGTTTGATCAGGCCGACACATGTGCCGAATGTATTTTCCTTGCCCACGGTGCCGGCGATGATCTCCTGGAAGTCCATCTTTACTGAGCGGAAAAAATGCTTAGGCAGATTTGAGCAATGGAAACATACGGCTTTGTTGGGGTCCGGTCCATAGTTGTTGTTCCAATCCAGCAGCGCGGATGGGGTCCCCGAAGCCAGGCGCATGGCATGCATCCCCAGCACGCCGACGATATCCACTTCGCAGGCGCTGGAAAGCAGCTCATTGCTCATCATGCTCATAATGGTGCACGGGACCACGCCAAGATTTTCTTCGAGCGATGTCCAGCACTGCACCGCGCTGATGGTCACTTCGGTCGCCGCCATCCATTGGTCCACGACCGCCCCTAGCTTGGCCATCTTCATCAATGCCGCTTGCGGCACATTTCCCGAATCCACGTATTTTTTGATCGAAGCCAGCTTTGCCTGGGCCGTATCGTCGTTATCTTTCATGCGCTCAATGCGGCCGAGTACTTCGGAAAGGTCCAGCGTTTCAATCGAGATGCCATTCGCTTCCAGAATTTTTTCGCTATAACGAACGGTATTGAATGCAGTAGGGCGGGCGCCGATGGCGCCGACACGCAGGTTGCGGAACCCCTTCACCACCCGGCACACGGCGGCAAACCACTGCAAGTCGCCGGCGAACTCAGGGGAGCCAGGGGCCTCCGTATGTAGAGTGGTGAGGGAATAGGGAATACCGTACTGCCGTAAGTTGTTACATGCCGACATCTTGCCGCAGAAACTGTCGCGGCGCGATGCGATGGTCATCTTCTTAGGATCGTCGGGGGTCGCCTGAATCAGCACCGGAACACGCAGGTCCGCCCAACGCAGAGCGTCGGCGATGGCCCGCTCTTCGCCAAAATTTGGCAGCGTGACAATCACGCCATCTATGCGCTCGCGGTTCGCCCTGAACAGGTCGGCGCAGCGATGCGATTCCTCGCGGATCTCCACCGCGCCGTATTTGCTTTGTTCCGGGGTAAGCGCCACCACATCCATGCCCGCGGAGTCCAGCGCCCGCAAAATTTCCTCGCGGCCGCTTTTGGCCAGATGGTCGGGAAAGAAACCACGGTTCCCGACAATCACTCCCATGGTCATTTTTTGCTTCGCCATATCGCTCCTCAGTTCAAAATGCGACTGCTTGAATGCAGGATTACTGGGATTTATTCGCCTGGCCATAGTAGGCCGTAGAGCCATGCTTCCGCAGATAGTGCTTATCGTGCAATTCCCTGGAGAGAGGGGTTGCGCCGGAATGGATACCGATCGTGTAATACGCCATGCGCGCCACTGACTCAAGGACCACCGCATGGTGCGCAGCCTCAGCGGCGCTTTCTCCCCAGCAGAACGGGGCATGTCCCGCGACCAGTACGGCCGGTATGCTTTCCGTTCCCAACTCATCGAAGCGGCGGCAGATGGCCAATCCCGTATTTTTTTCGTATGCGGACGCAATCTCTTCCGGTGTCAATTTGGCGGTGACCGGCACCGCCCCATGAAAATAATCGGCATGCGTCGTCCCAAAACAAGGAATGGGCCGGCCAGCTTGCGCCCAGGCGGTTGCGAACTCCGAATGCGTGTGGGCCACTCCCCCAGCTTTGGGAAAACGTTTATAGATTTCGACGTGGGTCGGCAAGTCGGAAGAAGGCCGCAACTTGCCTTCCACCATGCGCCCCTCCAAGTCTGTGACCACAATGTCCTCGGCGGACATCGTTTCATAGGGCACGCCGCTGGGCTTAATCGCAATCAGGCCCTCTGCACGGGAAATACCGCTTACATTGCCGAAGGTATAAAGCACCAGACCTCGCCGTACCAGCTCGAGGTTCGCTTCCAAGACTTCCCGTCGTAAGTCCTTCAACCGCATCATGTTCTCGTAAGAACCTCAGAGTAAACGTTTTCCAGCTTAAATGCGTTCCTGCATCCCGTCAATTGCGCCACGCTCCCGGAAACTAAGCATTCCTCAGGTTTTTTGCCGTTCGAAACGCTTGTTGACCAGATGCGTGGATTCCCGCAGCACCAGATGCGTCGTAAGCAGGTATTCGGTCCCACTCGCGGAAGCTTGCTCCCGCTGTGTTTCCTCCAATAGCGCATGGAACGCGAGGCGGGCAAGCTCTCCCTGTGACATCTGGATCGTGGTCAGCGCCGGCAGCACAAACTGGGCCAGGCGTATGTCATCAAATCCGACCACGGACAGGTCCCGCGGAATGACGATCCCTTCTTCATAGCTCTTGCGCATGACTCCCAGGGCGGTCATATCGTTCGAACAAACAAATGCGGTCGGCCGGTCCGCCAGGGCAAGTAATTGCGCGCACGCCGCCACCCCGCTTTCGATGGTGTGGTTTCCTTCTGCCACCAATCGGCTGTCCACATCCAGCCCAATTTCTTTCATGGAGCGGACAAACGCCTGCTTGCGGGCCTCCGCGGACTGGAGCCGGAGAGGCCCTGAAATAAAGGCGATACGCTCGTGCCGGAGCGCGGCCAGATGCTGCACCGCTTGCCGGATTCCGTGCAAGTAGTCAATGCGGATGTTGCTCACGCGCGGACGGCGCGGCCCAACGTCAATGAATACCAACGGCACTTTACGCAGCTTGAGATCGGAAAGCACCCCCTCTTCCATGCCGAAGGTCATGATCGCGACCCCATCGACCCGCCGTTCGATCATTCGCCGCACCGAAGTTTCCATGCGTACCGGATCGTTGCCGGTGGAGGCCAGCAGGATTTCATAGTCATTCTCGACCGCGATCCGCTCGAACATCTGCACAATTTCGGGGAAAAAGGGATTGGTAATTTCAGAGACGACCAGCCCGAAAATCCGGCTTTTTCCCGAAACCAGCGCGCGCGCCTGCGTGTTCGGATAGTAACCCAGCTTTTCGATGACATTCCAAACCCGCTTGGCAAGCTGGGGGCTGACCGTAGGAACACGGTTGATGGCTCGCGACGCGGTGGCCGTAGAAACCCTGGCGCGACGGGCCACTTCCCGGATATTCATTTTGAACGCCCCGGCTTTCTCCATCTTTTAGGCAATTCGTTTTCGCGCCGCCCTGCGCCGGACCAGCTCATCGGCAATGACGCCGATAAGAATTACCGTGCCCATCACCGCAAAATTGAGCGAACTCGGAATTCCCAGCAAGTTCACCAGGTTTTGCAGGACCTGCAAAAGGGCGGTGCCAATGACGATTCCAATGACAGTTCCCTCCCCTCCGCGCAGGCTGCACCCGCCTAAAACCGCGGCGGCAATTGCGTACAGTTCGTAGAAGTTACCATGCGATGAGGGTGAAATGGAGTTGGTGTAGAACGCCATCAGGACGCCGGTAATACCGGCCAGCAACCCGGACAGCACATAAGCGCTGGCAATAATCTTGCGGGTAGCTATACCCGAATACCGGGCTGCTTCTTCATTTCGTCCCACCGCAAACAAGTATCTGCCGTAAACCGAGCGTTGCAGGACCACCCACATCACCACCCCAATCAATATCAAACACAGAAATGGGGTCGGGATGTGGAACAACGCTCCTGACGCCATGTCTCGCAGCCCGGCGAACCCTTCTCCACTGCCGAAGCCCTGAGTCGCATCGTTGGCAATAAACCGCGCCAATCCGCGATAGAACAACAGTCCGCACAGGGTCACGATGAACGGCTGGATCTGTAACCGGGTGATGAGCAGCCCATGGATCCATCCCAGCGCGGCTGCGATGCCGACAACCGCCAAAACTGCCAGCAGCGCGGGCCATTTCTTCTGGGTCAGGAAAATTGAAAGCAAAATTCCCACCAGCGCCATGATCGATCCCACGGAGAGATCGATCCCGCCGGTCACAATCACCAGCCCAGCGCCGATGCTCAGAATTCCGAACATGCCCACCAGGCGCGAAATATTCTGAAGGTTCCCGGCCACCAGAAAACGCGGATTGATTGCCGCCACAACCACGCATAGCAGCACCAGGAGAACAAAAATTCCAAGTTCTTTTCGCATGAAGTTTAGGTCGTGCCGCCTGCCCCAGGCTCAATTCACCGCCAACCGCATGATGGCTTCCTCGTTCAACTGCTGCCGCTCCAGGATACCGGTGAGCGAGCCTTCATGCATGACCGCGACCCGGTCGCTGATGCCCAGGACCTCTTCCATATCGCTGCTGATGGCGATGATCGCGACCCCTTCCCCTGCCAGGGCGCGCAGCAGCGCATAGATCTCAGCCTTCGCCCCAACATCAATCCCTCGTGTAGGTTCGTCCAGGATCAAAACCTTGGGATTCAACTCCAGCCATTTTGCCAGAATTACTTTCTGTTGGTTCCCGCCGCTGAGATTGCCGACTCGCATATCCACGGAGTGTGCTTTCACATTCAGTTTCCGCACTCCCTCCTCCGCCACTTTCCGCTCCGCCCGGCGGCTGATAATTCCCTTCCGGGCATAGCGGCCGAGCGCCGGCAGCGTCATGTTTTCGCGGACACTCATGTCCATCACCAGTCCGAAGCGGCGGCGGTCGTCGGGGACAAGATAAATCCCCTGGGTCACAGCATCCCGGGCGGATAGGACTTGGACCGGCTTCCGATCGAGCAGCATCGTACCCGCCATTCGCGGTTCAATTCCGCAGATGGCGTGCGCCACCTCCGTGCGGCCGGCGCCAACCAACCCGGCCAGGCCAAGGATTTCTCCCTGCCCTACGGAAAAAGAAATTTCACGTCCGGGAAAGCGGGCCGTTCTTAAGCCCTTCACTTCAAAATATCCGGCGCGCGGGGCCGACTCGGGGCGAACGTAAAAATCATCCAGATCGCGCCCAATCATCATCTTGACCATGCGCTCCCGCGTAATTTCATCCTTACCCAGGCCGCCCGCGTTGGCCCCATCCCGCAACACGACTACACGGTCCGCCACGTCCGAAATCTCGCTGAGCCGGTGCGAGACGTAAATAATGCTCACACCCTCGGCGCGCAACTGGCGCACAACCTCCAGCAGGCGCTCCGTTTCCGCCAGCGTAAGACTGGAGGTCGGCTCATCCATGATGAGAAGCCGGGCATGCAGGGACAACGCCTTGGCAATCTCAATCATTTGCTGATGGGCGAGGGAAAGTGTCGCCAAGCTGGTGCGGCTGGAAATTTGCAGGCCCAGGCGCTGCAAATGGACGTCGGTTTCCCGCCGCATTTTGCCGTAGTCGAGCAACCGCAACCGTCCGCCCCACACTGGCTCGCGCCCCAGGAAGACATTTCCGGCAACATCCAGGTTGTCGAGCAGGTTGAGTTCCTGATGAATCAAGCCGATGCCCTTGGCGATCGAGTCGGAGACAGAACGAAACCTGACCGCCCTGCCATCCAGATGGAGTGCGCCTTCGTCCGGCTGGTGCACGCCTCCCAGGATTTTCATCAACGTGGATTTGCCCGCGCCATTTTCCCCGATCAGGGCCACAACTTCCGCGGGATACACCTCGAAGTCCACCGCGCGCAGGGCAGTCACGCCCTGGAAGCGTTTGGTGATTCCCCTCATTTGGAGCAGCGGAGAAGCCATGCGGATGGGTCAGCTGCGTCCGCGAAGCCGGTTGATTTGGGCGGTGAAATCGTCCACGTTCTTCTGATCGATGACGAGCGTGGGAATGAAGATTTGCTTGCTCGCCGGGACCATCGAGCGATCGCCGCTGATGATCTTGGCGATCATTTCGACCGCCTGGCGGCCAAACTCGAAGGGTTGTTGCACCACCGTGGCGTAGATCGCGCCGCTTTTCACTCCGGCAAGCGTCTGATCGTCTTCATCAAAGCAAATGATTTTCACTTGCCCGACTTTGTTCGCATCCTTCACCGCATTGAGGATCGCCGGGCCATTGTAGTTCCACAACCCAACCATGGCGGAAATTTGGGGATAGCGCACTAATGTGTCCGCGGCATTTGCCTTCGCCCGCACCGGGTCGGTATCGTCCGTGCGCACATCGATGATCTGGACTTTGGAACCTGCTAACGCGTCTTTGATTCCCTGATACCGGGCCTGGGCGTTTTGCGCATCGATCTTTCCCACAAAGACCATAATCTTGCCGCCTTGCGGCAAGGCCTGTTTGATCAGTTCTCCGGCCTGCAGACCGGCGGCGTGGTTGTCGGTGCCGATGTAGGCCACACGATCGCTCTGCGGAGCATCGCTGTCCTGGGTGATCACCACCGCTTGCTTGGCGGCATCATTGATCATCGAGGTCTGGTTCACCGGGTCCACTGGGCTGATGGCCATGCCCGCGACTCCTTTCGCCAACAGATCGTCGACCATCCGCTTTTGCTCGGCGGCGGTGCCATCCGCGGTGATGCGGAACTCAACCTTGAGGTACGGCGTCTCTTGCTCTGCTTTCTCGCAGCCTTTGCGGGCAATGGTCCAAAAATCGGCCGCGTTGTTGGTCACAAAAGCAACTTGAGTTTGCTTGGCGCCACTGCGGTTGCATCCCAAAAGACCGGACCCGATCAAGCTACACAGGCATAACACCAAACAAGAACGGTTGAATACTCTCAAGGCGGCTCCTCTCCTATTCGCTAATTGATGTAGGTCTCCGGCAAAACTTCCGCAAATATCATATCCTAAATGGAGAAAACGTTTACTTCGTTTGCTGTCCACAAGGGACCACCGCCGCTATCCAGGATCACGGCCCCCCCCGGCATCGAGTCCCTGTCGGATCTGCCGTCCGCCCCTATTTCTCCGCGGCTGCAATAACGTTAAAACCATCGATCCCAATGTTCGGACGTTCGCCACGAGTGTCCGCATCTTCGACTTGAGTTTGAATGGTCCGCGTTTCTCCCGGCATCAGGGCCACATAATTATCGCTGTAGATCGCGGGCAGGATGCGGTCTCCACTTTTTTCTCGTACCGCTTTTACGTGGACCAGCAATGCCGGTTGGCCGGAAGCGTTATTCAGCGTCGTGCTAAGTTGCCAGGCGCTTCCTTGCTTTACCGCTTGGGTTTTGGCTTCAACTTTTACCTTGGGCAGGTCGCGGATAGCGCGGTAGTTTCCTTCCTCTGTCCCGCGCAGGTAGAAATTATTGGAGATCACATCGGCGCCGCGCGTCAACTTTAACCTGAGGAAGTGGACTGCGCTTAAGGTCGCCGGATACTCAATCTTGATCGGCGATTCAACACTGTCTTCCTTACTGTCCAGGCCCGCGGATTTCTGCCATTGGACCGAGCCATCCAGATTGCGGATTTCAACTTGCGCCGTGAGTCCCGTGACGTTCCCTCCGCTGTAGTTCACCACTTCGACATTGTCGGTGGAAGGGTTCCATTGAATATGCAGCGGCTCGGAGGCTTTCTTGGCGCCGAAGTATGCCGCGGTCGGTTCAAAATAGTAGTCGTAGGTCTGCCAGACAAACGATGGCCAGGTGGGATGGCTCATCCACAACAGAACACCCATGCGGTTTTTGCTTTGGGCCTCAAACATGGCGCGGTAGCCATCGTAGTTTTCAAACTGCGAGAGCTCGACCCAATCGGCGGCGTTGTCCACTGGCCCATAGCTTTTTTCCAGTAGATTGCGGTAGTTATTTCCATTCTGCGCGCCATCGAGCGTGAAATCGTGCATCCCCCACACGTCGCTCTGCGGCCACATGGCCGATTCGGGCATCATCTGCTTCAGGCTGTCGATGGTGACGATATTGGGCATGCCAAGTTCGCTGTGCAGTCTTTGCGTGGCACGCTGCTCGAAATAAAATTTCTGCGTTCGGGCCTGATAGGGGCCCCCGCCACTGACCACGTCCTGCGCCGAGTTGGGAATGTAATGCAGGCCAGGGTGCTCGCTGCTGATTAATTTCAACAAGCCATCGTTGAGCGGCTTGGGAGGATAGCCTTCGTTGCGTCCGCAGTACAGGCCAACCGAGGGGTGGTTGCGAATGCGCTCGACCAAATCGGTGGCATTCTGCATGAACATGGCGTTGTCATCGGGGTCCGGGCCATCCCATGGGTTCGCCAGCCAGAAGTCTTGCCAGATTACGATGCCGTGTTTGTCGGCAGCTTCATACAATGCGTCTTCTCCATTTTGTCCGACCCAGTTGCGGATCATGGTGAAGTTCATTTCCTGGTGATAGCGCATGGCGGTGTCGTATTCGCGTGCGCGGTAGCGCAGCATGGATTCCGGGAACCCCCAGTTGCCGCCACGGGCGACGAAGCGGCGGCCATTGATCCAGATTTTCAACGCCCCGCCTTCCTCGCTGTAAGAAAATTCGCGCACCCCGGTTTGGAAGGATTTGCTATCCGAAATGGCCCCCGGAGCGGTTTCGAACCACAAGTTCACCTTGTATAGATTCTGCTCGCCGTAGCCGGCTGGCCACCAGAGTCTTGGATTTTTTAGATGTAGCGCGACGAAACTGACGGGATCGAATCGGACCAGCGTGGTGGAAGCAGCGGGAATGGACACCCGCTTGGAAAATTGCACCGCCCCAAAGCTGCCGCGCAATGTTCCGGTAACCGCGGTTTGATTGTGGTTGTGAAGCGTGGCTTCGACAGTCACATCGGCGCTTGAAGTATCGGGCAGCGGCAAGGTGCTGTAGGCCAGCGGCTTTTCGATGGTGACAGCGCCGCTGCCAGTCAGATAGACACTGTTCCAAATACCAATATTGCGGCCGCGTATGGTGGGGATCCAGTCCCAGCCAATGGAGGCGTGGTAGGTGGGATTGTCGGCCCCCAGCACTCCACCATTGGTATCCGTTTTGGCCAGCGTTTTCTCTTTGATGCTGCCGGGGGAGGCGTTCTTATGGACCCGTACCGCCAAAGCATTGTTCTCTCCCGGACGGACCAACCGGGTTATATCGAATTGAGCGCGGGTAAAAGCGCCGTCGATCTGTCCTAAATTTTCTCCGTTGAAGAAAACATCCGCCTTCCAGTTGATGCCATCGAAGTTTAACCATACGCGGTGACCGGGCGCGGGAGCCGGAACCATGAACTGATTGCGATACCAGAAATCGGCATAAAAAAACGAATCGGAGATGGCCAGTTGATTGTCACCGTAGTTGGGATCGGGCACGGCGCCGTCATCATAGTAGCTGGTCAAGACGGTGCCGGGCACGGTCGCGGGCAGCCAGGCGTCATCGTTGAAACCGGGCTGGGAGAGCGCGGCCCCATCGGCTGCAACCAGGGAATCACGTTGCAGACGCCACGCGCCGCCGGCAAGCTCCCGGCGCCCGTCGGTTTGGGCAGCCGGCGCGGGCTGCGGTTTGGGGATGGGACCGCCGCGTCCGTAAACTTCGAATTCGCTGAGAATGTACCCATCGGGAGAGGCGGCTTGCTTCAGCAGCACGCGCACGTAGCGTCCACGCTCGGCTTGCGCCAGCTTGAGATCGTCTGTGTCGCCGGTTGCAGGCAGAGCTTGCACGGTACGCCAGGTTTTGGCGTCGTCAGAAACTTGGAGCGCTCCTTCCGACGGGCGCCGGATCCAAGCGAGCACCACGCGATCGAAGTTGCAGTTTGCTCCCAAATCCACATAAACCCATTCTTCGCCCGTACCGGCGCTTTTCCAGGCGCTGGTGAAATCAAAAGGGCCGCTGGCCTGGACAGGTTGCGTTTTGTCAAACAACGCCAGGTCGCCAAATCCCCATCTGCCAACATTGGGAGCATCGAGTTGAATACGGTAGAAGCGGCCCTGGACAGGCGAAGTCAGCGGTACCGACATTTTCACGAAGTAGGGGCCGGACCAATTTCTTGTGCCCAGGACGGCGGAGTTGGTGGCCCGGCCACGCTCGGTCCAGGTTTGGCCGTCATCGGAGGTCAACACGACTGCGGTCCATGGCTGGGGTTGCAAGTTGCCGGACTGGGGACGCACGGCGACTTCGACGCGGTCCACTTCGGGCACGGGGTCGCCACCTTTAAGTTCAACTTGTACCCACCCTCCAGTGGGAGGGACTTCCACCATGGTCACGGGATTACTGTCCACCAGATGCTCGCGGCGGAATTTTGGGAGCAGGTCGCCGCCGCTCGAGGAGCTCACAATCCAGCGCGGCAACTTGGTCGCGCGGATGCCATCGGTGACCAACTGCGCCGTCAGGTTGTAGTCGTAAGCGCTCGACTGATACGCGGGACGATGGAGGGCCAGATTGCGGTAAGTGGTCGCGTCAATCACCATCTGCGGGCCGTGGTAGTCCTTGGGATCACCGGGATAAATACCGACGCCGCGGGTGTACTGCTGGGCAGAGAGTGCAGAGGCTACAGCGAGTAAGCAGATGATGAGCCGTTTCAAGGTCCCCTCCAGGCGGAAGCATCTTATCACTGGAAAGGTTTTTGGCATTTTTGCTACGGCAACAATAACAATTTCCCTGTGGTCTTACGTCCTTCTAAATCACGATGCGCTTGCTGCGCTTGTGCGAGGGGATATGTATGTTCGATGCGAAGTTTGAGTTTGCCGGCGGCGATCATGCCAAACACCGCACTGGCGCGCGATTCCAGTTCCTTGCGAGTCGCGGTGTAATGGCCGAGCGTAGGACGGGTCAAAAAGATGGATCCTTTGGCTGAAAGAACGATGGGATCGAAGGGGGGCACGGCGCCGCTGGAACCGCCGAACAGCACCATCATGCCGCGCGGCTTCAGAACACTGAGACTCTTGTCGAATGTGGTCTTGCCGACAGAATCGTACACCGCATGCACGCCGTTCCCGCCGGTCAAGCGCCTGGTTTCGGCTTCAAAATCGGATTGGGTGTAAAGAATAACTTCATCCGCTCCCGCTGCCCGGGCCAGTTTAGCTTTTTCCTCTGTGGACACCGTCCCCAGAACGCGGGCTCCCAGGTTGTAACACATCTGCACCAGCAACAACCCGACTCCGCCGGCAGCAGCATGGACCAAAACCGTATCGTCCGGCTTGACGCCATAGGCGCTGTAGCAAAGATAATGCGCGGTCATCCCCTGCAACATGGCCGCCGCGGCTTGCTGCTCCGTGACACCCTGCGGAATCTCGACCAGCTTGTCGGCCGGGACCGTGGCTTGTTCGCTGTAGCCCCCCTGAACACTGGTCCATGCCACCCGGTCGCCAGGCTTCACCGATTTCACCTCGGAACCGACGGCGGTCACGGTACCCGCGCCTTCCTGTCCCGCAATGAAAGGACGCGGCACTTGGTAGCGTCCTTCCCTCTGGTACACGTCAATAAAGTTGACGCCCGCCGCTACGACTTTCACCACTGCTTCCGTGGGTTTGGGCTGCGGTGAGGGTAAATCAACCAACTCCAGCACTTCAGGACCGCCGGGGGCTTTGACTTGGATGGCTTTCATAGTTCGTTGGGTCCCTTTAAGCTATCGAAGATTCAGCAGTTTATCGGACTGCGCGGGAGGAGTCCAGCATTTCCCATGGCTGCTATTGACGGGGCGCGGTGTCCTTAGTATTTTGTCCCGTTGCTGTTGTTCATGGGCCCCGCCGTACTTTTCCCAGTGATCTGGAGGCTTTCTTGTCTACTTATGCGTGGTTTCGTCTCCCGTCCTTCAGGCTGTTACTCGCGTTGCTATTTGCAGTAGGGACAGCATCGCCTGCGGTTGCCGGTAGTATCGGTTTCCAACCCGTTTCGCCCGATGAGTTGAAGATGACCAGCGAGCCGGCAGCGCCAGGGACCCCAGCCATCATTTTGTACCGTCAAGTAGACCGCGACGATACCCAGGTCTCAAGTCGTGAAGATGATTATGTGCGGATCAAAATACTGACCGAGGAGGGCCGAAAGTACGCCGACGTCGAATTGCAATATGACCGGGCCAATGTAAACCTTTTAGACGTCAAGGCGCGGACCATCCGCCCGGATGGCGCTATCACCACCTTTACCGGCAAGCCCTTCGACAAGACGATTGCCAAGGCAAGGGGAGTAAAGTATCTGGCCAAGACATTTACCCTACCGGATGTTCAGGTCGGCTCGATCATCGAGTACTCTTACAGCCTCATGTTTGCCGAGTACTACAAGTACGATTCGCACTGGATTCTGAATGATGAATTATTTACTAAGAACGCAAAGTTCTCCCTTAAGCCCTACGAAGAGCCAGGATGGAGTATGACCTGGAGCTGGCAAGACCTCCCTCCCGGAACGGGGGAGCCAAAACAGGGGAATGACAAAATGGTGCGCCTGGAGGTTGCCAATATCCCGGCTTTTAAGAACGAAGACTATATGCCCCCCGCAAATGAATTTAAGTCACGGGTGGACTTCATCTACCGGACGGAATATTTCAAGGAACAAGACAAATATTGGGAGAGCACCGGCAAGAAGTGGAACAGCACCCTGGAAAGCTTCGTCAACAAGCGCAAAGCCATGGAAGAGGCGGTCGCTCAGATCGTATCGCCCAGCGATCCGCCCGAGCTAAAACTGCACAAGATTTACGACCGCGTACAACAACTTCGTAACACCTCGTATGAAGTGGAAAAGACGGAGAAAGAGCAGAAACGGGAAAAACAAAAACAGGCGAACAATGTCGAGGAACTGTGGAAGACGGGCTACGGAAACGGCGCCGCCCTGACCTGGCTTTTCCTGGCATTGTCGCGCGCGGCTGGTTTTGAAGCTTATGGGGTTTGGGTTTCCGACCGGCAGAATTACTTTTTTCACCGCGAATCGATGGATGGAAGCAAACTGGATGCCAACGTTGTGCTGGTGAAGCTGAACGGCAAAGATCTCTATTTCGATCCCGGCGCGGCCTTTACTCCCTATGGAATGCTTCCCTGGGTGGAAACCGGGGTACCCGGGCTAAAGCTGGACAAGGACGGCGGTTCCTGGGTGATGACCACACTTCCGGAGAGTTCCCTTTCGCAGATTAATCGCTCGGCGAACCTCAAATTGATTCCGGAGACCGGCAGCCTGGAGGGAAAGTTGACGATCACTTATACCGGCTTAGAGGCAACCAGTCGAAGGCTCGAGGAGCGCAATGAAGATGAGGCCGAGCGCAAAAAGTATCTCGAAGATGAAGTGAAAGAGTATATTCCCGCGGCCATCGATGTTGAACTCAGCAAGCAGCCGGACTGGACCGCTTCATCGAGCCCTTTGGTGGCAGAATTCGACCTGAAGGTGCCAGGCTGGGTTTCCGGCGCCGGACGCCGCGCCCTGATGCCTGTCGGGTTGTTCGGAGGTACGGAAAAACATCTTTTCGACCATGCGGAACGGGTCCACCCAATTTATTTCGAATATCCCTCGCAAAAAATTGACGATGTAACCATCGAGTTGCCTGATGGGTGGAAGGTGGCCACCGTGCCGCAGGAAAGAACTACCGACGGCAGAGTGATTATGTATACCTCGAAGACCACGTTCGACAAGAACAAATTGCATCTCAGCCGAAAATTGGATGTGAACATTGTGCTGCTCGAACAAAGATTCTACGCTGCGCTGCGCAACCTATTTATGTCAGTGAGGACCGGGGATGAAGAACAAGTCGTATTGGAGCCAGGGGCCATTACCGCAAGCAATTAGCAAGAGACACCGGCTCGCCCACTATTGCGCCGCGCTGTGCCTGATGATTTGTGCGCCGCCGGCAAAGGCCGGCGATGCCCCGCCATGGATGCATGCGTTGGTCAATGCGCCGCTCCCGGCGAGCGATGAAAAGACGGATGCGGTCTTGATGTATTCGGAAACCATTGTGACCGTGGTATCGGCCGACAAGATCAAAACCACCGAACGGCGCGCGTATAAAATCCTACGCCCAGGAGGGCGGGACCAAGGGACGGCAGTAGCCGGCTTTGGCGCCCACTCAAAGATCGCAAACTTTCGCGGCTGGTCCATTCCTGCGCAAGGAAAAGACTACGAAGTCAAAGACAAAGACGGACTCGAAATGGCCGTACCGAAAGTAGAGGGCAGCGAGTTAGTCAGCGACGTAAGAGTGAAGGTGCTGCACATTCCTGGGTCCGATGTGGGGAACATCGTCGGATATGAATACGACAAGGAAGAGCATCCCTTGGTGCTCCAGGACATCTGGGGCTTTCAGCGACAAGACCCGGTGCGCGAGAGCCACTACACCCTGCAACTTCCGCCCGGATGGGAATACAAAGCGTTTTGGATCAATCATCCCGAAGTTAAACCCACCTTAGAGTCGGGCAATCAAATCCAGTGGGCGGTAAATGATGTGCCCGCAATTCGTCCTGAGGACCGGATGCCGCCGATCGCAGGCGTGGCTGGGACCATGATTGTGTCTTTCTATCCTCCCGGCGGCCCTTCGCTAAACGGATTTTCCAGTTGGCAGCAGATGGGAAATTGGTACAAGAACCTCACCAGCGGGCGCACGGACGCTTCGCCGGAAGTAAAACAGAAGGTTGCAGATCTCACCGCCTCGGCAACTACGCCTCTGGCGAAAATAAAAGCGATTGCCTCGTTTGTGCAAAAAGATATTCGCTATGTGGCGATCGAATTAGGCATTGGAGGATGGCAGCCCCATCCGGCGGCCGACATATTCACGCACAAGTATGGAGACTGCAAAGACAAAGCCACCCTCATGGGCTCCATGTTGCACGAAATTGGGATTGAGTCGTATTACGTATTGATCAACACGGAGCGCGGATCCATTACCCCCGATATGCCCGCGTATATCGGGTTCGATCACGCGATTATTGCCATCCGTGTGCCGGATGGCGTGCCCGATCCATCCCTTGTTTCTGTCCTCAACCATCCTCGACTGGGAAGGATCTTGTTTTTCGATCCCACCAATGAATGGACGCCTCTTGGAGAAATCGGAGGATACCTCCAGGCCAACTGGGGATTGCTGGTGACCTCAGACGGCGGCGAACTGGTCGAGTTGCCCAAGCAACCGACCAGGACGAACAGCATTCAACGGACCGCGAAATTGGCACTCGACGCATCCGGCGTTTTAACCGGCCAAGTCGAAGAAGTTCGCATGGGGGACCGGGCCTGGTCGCAACGCGGAAGACTGCTTGCGGTGACGCAGGACAGCGATCGCATCAAACCCATTGAAACTCTGCTCTCGGATTCGCTGACCAACTTCCACATCACCAAAGCCGAGGTGGTCAATCTAAAACAGACAGACCAGCCCTTTGGCTTCAACTATTCGTTCGTGGCGCCGAACTATGCCAAGAACGCAGGAGGACTTTTGCTGGTCCGGCCGCGTGTGCTGGGGAGCCGGTCCAGTGGAGTACTGGAAACCAAGGAACCGCGAAAGTTTCCCATCGAATTCGACGGTCCGGAACGAGACACAGACACTTTCGAGATTACTCTTCCCGCGGGATACGAAGTGGATGATCTGCCTCCACCAGTGGATGTGGATTATGGCTACGCCAACTACCACTCCAAGACCGAAGTGTCAGGAAACATGATCCGCTACAACCGGGCGTATGAGGTCAAGGAACTGAGCGTGCCGGTCAGCAAGGCGGATGAACTCAAGAAGTTTTATCGGATCATCGCGGGTGACGAGCGTAATACAGCTGTGCTTAAGCCAGTGCTAAAACCCTAAGGCTTGGTTTCGTCCCGAGTTTCACGCACAATCGACACGTACTTCTTCGCCGCTTCTGTGATTTCACCGGTGTTGCCTGAGTTAAGCGCCGAAGCCGAAACCAGTTCCCCGCCGATCCCTAACGCCGCCGAGCCTGCGCGGATGAAATCCGCGGCAGTCTCAAGATTGACGCCACCGGTGGGGACCATGGGGACCTGTGGGAATGGCGCTTTAAGCGCTTTGATGTATTTCGCCCCACCAACGGTCCCGCAGGGAAAGATTTTTACCAAGTCGCTGCCAGCCTTCCACGCGCTAATCACTTCGGTGGGTGTCAAGGCCCCTGTCATGATGAGCTTGCGCATACGGCTCGCCAGCTGGACCGTGCCGGGATCAAAACCCGGGCTGACCAGGAATTCCGCGCCCGCGTCCAGGCAGCGCTGGGCAGTTTCGGCATCGAGTACCGTGCCTGCGCCGATGAGTACTTGCGGGCCTGCGGTTTTTGCCAGATCGGCGATGACCTCGATCGCGCCGGGGACCGTCATAGTGATTTCCACAATGGGGACGCCGCCGGCGCAGACTGCCTCCGCCGCCAACATAGCTTGTTTCCCCGAGGCGGCGCGTACAACGGGAACGATTCCAACTTCGACGATTCTTTGGCGGACTTCTTCTTTAGTCATGCGACTTATAGATTTCCTCAGTGCTTCCTCGGTGAAACTCTGCGTCCTCTGTGGTTAAAGTTTTAAAAGCCATAATCACAGAAGGCACAGAAATTTTACGGGGAAAATATTTTCAGCGGGCGATCCGTGCTCCGCCCCCGCCCATCACTTGCATTACTTCTTTCAAGGTTGCCATCGTGGTATCGCCTGGAGTGGTCATCGCCAGCGCGCCGTGCGCGGCGCCGCAATCCACCGCCCACTGCGCGCCCTGCCCAGTCAGAAACCCATAGATCAAGCCTGAAGCGAATGAATCTCCGCCGCCCACGCGGTCGAAGATCTCTAGATTGGGTCTGTGCCTGGCTTCGTAAAACGCGCCATCGGCATAGCAAATCGCCCCCCAGTCGTTCACGGTCGCAGTTTTCGCTTTGCGCAGGGTTGTGGCCACGACCTTGAAGGGAAATTCTTTGACGACTGCTCCAATCATTTTCTTAAACGCTTCCACTTCGATATTGGAAATATGCTCATCCATGCCACCGACTTCAAATCCCAAGGCGGCCGAGAAGTCTTCTTCATTCCCGATCATGACATCCACAAACCGGGCCAGTTGACGATTCACCTCTTGCGCCCGCTTCTTCCCGCCGATCGACTTCCACAGCGACTCGCGATAGTTCAGGTCGTAGGAAACGATCGTCCCATGCTTGCGCGCGGCCTTAACCGCCTCAATGGCGACCTCCGGTGTGCTATCGGAGAGCGCGCAAAAAATCCCCCCGGTGTGAAACCAGCGCACGCCATGTTTGCCGAAGATTTCGTCCCAGTCAAGGTCACCCGTTTTCAGTTGCGATGCGGCGGACAATCCGCGGTCGGAACATCCCAAGGCGGGGCGGACCCCGAATCCCCGCTCGGTAAAATTCAATCCGTTGCGCACGCTACGGCCTACACCATCGTCTTTCACCCAGCGCACCAGCGACTGATCTACTCCACCCTGATAAATCAGGTCCTGAAGCAAACGGCCCACCGGATTATCGACAAACGCGGTGATGATCGCGGTATCGACACCAAAGCAACGCTTCAGCCCGCGCGCCACGTTGTACTCGCCTCCGCCCTCCGAGACTTCGAAATTCCGCGTGGTCCAGATGCGGCGATCTCCCGGGTCGAAACGCAACATCACCTCGCCCAGGCTTACCAGGTCCCAGCGGCACCGGTCTTTTGCTTTAATCTCAAGCACCATGAGTTTCTACCTTGCCGGCAAATCTAAACCTGCGCAGTCTCTAGTTTAGGGGCGAGAAGATGAACGACCCCCAAGGCAACCAAATAGGCCGAGCCGGCGATTGCGAATGGAATGGCATAGCTGCCCGTCCATTGTAAAAAATAACCGATGACTTTGGCGAAAAGCATGCCGCCGACAGAGCCGAGCATGCCGCCGATCCCAACCACCGAGGCCACTGCCTTGGTGGGAAACATGTCCGAAGGCAAAGTGAATAAGTTGGACGAGAAGCCCTGATGCGCCGCGGTAGCCAGCCCGAGCAGCCAAATCACTCCCCACAGGGAGTGCACTCTGAGTATCAACAGAATCGGCGTCACCGCCAGGGCGCACGCCAGCATCGCCGTCTTGCGTCCGGCATTGACGCTCCATCCATGATGAATCAATGTTGAGGACAACCAACCGCCAGCAACGCTACCCGTGTCGGCAATCACATAAATGACCAGGACCGGCAATCCCAGCTGCATGATCGCCAGCCCCTGGGTGCGATGCAAAAAATCGGGGATCCAGAACAGATAGAACCACCAGATCGGATCGATGAAGAACTTCCCCAGGGCAAAGGCCCAAGTCTGGCGGTGAGGTAAGAGCTTAAGCCAGCGAATTTTTGCCGGGGCCTCAAGCGCGTCGCTGCGGATGTACTTCAATTCCTCGGGGGAGCAGAGAGGATGGTCTTCGGGCTTGCGGTAGATCAGCAGCCACAAGACAAGCCAGACAAACCCTAGTCCGCCGATCACGAAAAAAGCCCAGCGCCACCCCCAGCGGACATAAATGAATGAAACCAGCAACGGCGCGACGGCTGCTCCAACATTCGTGCCGGCATTAAAGATCCCTGTGGCGAGAGCGCGCTCTTTCTTGGGGAACCACTCGGCGGCGGCCTTCAGGCTGGCGGGAAAAACGCCGGCTTCGTTAAATCCAAGGGCGGCGCGCGCCAGGAAAAATCCTGTCAGCGACGACATGAAACCATGGGCGATGGATGCCAGGCTCCACGCCACCATCGCCACCGCATATCCGATGCGCGTGCCCAACCGGTCAATCAGGCGGCCAATCAGGACCATTCCGGCTGCGTAGGCGAATTGAAAGACCGCCACCAGATTGCCGTAGTCAATTTCGTTCCAGCCCAGTTGGTGCTGCAAAGTGGGCTTGAGCACGCTGATCACCTGGCGGTCCATATAATTCTTGGTTGTCCCCAACAGAAGCAGCGCGCAGATGATCCAGCGGAAATAGCCGGCCCGTCTGGGTTTGGTTTCGCTCGAACTGGATCTCTGGCGAGAGATACCTGGAGACTCCATCAGGTTATTGGTTTACTCCACTTGCCAGGAAGCCGCCATCCACGGCCAGCACGTGACCGGTGACAAAGCTGGCGGCATCGGATGCCAGAAATACGGCGGCGCCTACGAGTTCTTCCACAAGGCCAAAACGGCGCATGGGAGTCCTGGTGAGAAACTCTTTCCCGCGCAGGGTACCATCCAGCAGTTGACTATTCAATTCGGTGCGGAACACTCCGGGAGCGATTGCGTTCACGCAGACGCCATGCGGCGCCCACTCGACCGCCAGAGACTTGGTCAAAGATGCGACTGCGGCCTTGCTGGCGGAATACGCCGCAACTTCATAGAGCGCCACAAACGATCCCAGGGAGGCAATGTTAATGATGCGGCCGTATTTAGCTTCCACCATTTTGCGGCCGAAGACCTGGCAGGCGCGCAGTGTGCCATTCAGGTTGGTGGCCATGATGCCGTTCCATTCGTCCTCGCTGACTTCGAGCGTTGGCGTGCGTTTGGTGAAACCCGCGCAATTGACCAGGATGTCTACCCGGCCGAACTCTGCGCAGGTGGCCTTGAGCAGCGCCTCCAGGCTTGAGCGGTCGGTTACATCGGAGGCCAACGCCAGGGATTTTCCTCCAGCTTTCGTGATCTTGGCCACAGCGGCCTCAACCCGATCCAAACGCCGGCTGGTCGGGACTACGCTCGCGCCAGCCTGCGCGAGTCCAGTTGCCAGAGCTAAACCGATTCCGGAGGTCCCCCCGATGACGACCGCAGTCTTGGAAACAAGATCCAGCGAAGGATGTCCCATTGAGATTCGAGCGCCTTTAATGAAGAATCTTTCCGGTCCGCCGTTCACCGCAAGCGAGACCAAACCAGCGTTCGATCATATCAGTTTCAGCAGGACGCCACCCCGGATGCGCCAGGTGTTTCGCTCTGCGATCTCGGCGGGCTTTTCTCCGCGACCTCTGCGGTCAAAGGCTTTTACCGCGGAGTCGCAAAGAATGCGCGGAGTACGCAGAACTACCGGAGAAAGCCAGCGAAAATGTTCTCCCCCCGAAAGCCCGGGTGAATTATAAAGGAAGAAACCGGGAGCCACGATGAAGCACAAGCGCCGCCAGGAAACCGAAGCCGTTCGCGGGGGTACGGATTTAAGCAAGAAGCTCGGCCCGCTGAATACTCCGATCTATCAAACTTCTACGTTCGAGACCACCGACAACGAAGAGATGCTGCGGGTCACCGGGTCCGACCAGTACTACACGCGCTACGGGAACCGCACCAACACCGCAGCGGAAGAGGCGATTGCCGAACTGGAAGGCGCGGAACGGGCATTGCTATTTGCTTCTGGAATGACCGCCATCACGACAACCGTCCTGGCGCTCCTAAAAAGCGGCGACCATATCGTGTCTCAACGCGACATTTACGGTGGGACCACCAAATTTTTTAGCACCTGGCTGCCTAAACTTGGGATCGAAACCACGTTCGTGGACACGGGCAACTATGAGCAACAGGCCCGTGCCATTCGTCCGCAAACCAAGTTGCTCTACATCGAATCCCCGACGAACCCGACCAACCGCATCGTGGACCTCAAGAAAGTCGGGGGGTTGGCCAGGCAACACGGCATTCTGAGCATGATCGACAGCACCTTTGGCACCCCCATCAATCAGCGCCCGCTTGAGTTTGGTATCGATCTGGTGATGCACTCCGGCACCAAATATCTTGGCGGACACGCCGATCTGCTTTGCGGAATCATCGCCGGGTCGCGCGCGAAGCTCGACAAGATTTGGGAAACACGCACCACTCTTGGCGGAATTATGGACCCGCACGCGGCGTGGCTGCTGCTGCGCGGGATCAGGACGCTGGCTGTGCGGGTGCAGCGCCAAAACGAAAACGCCTTGCGGGTAGCACAATTTCTGGCCCAGCATCCCAAAGTTCGTCGCGTTCATCATCCCCTGGTCGAAGGCCACCCGGACCGCGCTCTGGCCATGGAGCAAATGCGCGGCGGAGGCGGAGTGGTCAGCTTTGAAGTAGAGGGCTCCGGCGAAGACGCGCGCCGGCTGTCGGAAGCGCTCAACCTGTTCACTCTCGCCACCAGTCTGGGCGGAGTGGAGTCCCTGGTCAGCATTCCTGTCTTGTCCTCGCATCTTATGGTCTCCCCGGAGCACCGCGAAAAGATGGGGATCACCGAGCAGATGCTGCGGCTCTCGGTAGGAATCGAAAACGCGGAGGACCTGATTGCCGACCTGGAGCAAGCGTTCAATGTCGTCCAGCCCGCGCCTCGGCATGCCGAAGTCGGCTAAATCCGCATGACCGCTTTGGTAGACTGAACAAGCCGCAAGCTGCCCTGTGACCACAGGCTGCATCCAAGGAGGGCGTCGATGAAAGCCCTGAAAATAGTAGCGATCGTTCTAGCAATCATTCTGGCTGTAGTCTTGGTCCTGCCGTTCGTAATCAACGTAAACAGCTTCCGGCCAGAGCTGGAATCGACATTGACCACCGCGCTCGGCCGCGAGGTAAAAGTCGGCAATCTCGGTCTTTCCATAATTTCCGGCAGGGTTTCAGCGGAGGATCTGTCGATCGCGGACGACCCCGCATTCGGCAAACAGCCGTTTGTAAAAGCCAAAAGCCTGCACGTTGGCGTCGCGCTGGTCCCCCTGATTTTCTCCAAGAAACTTAAAGTCAATGAACTGGTGTTGGACCAGCCGGAAATCCGGCTGATCCAAACCCCCGGCGGCAAATGGAATTTCTCCAGCCTGGGCGGAAAAACCAAATCGCGAAAACCCGATCCACCCTCTTCCACCGCCGATCTTGAAAACCTCTCCGTCAACCGCCTGGCGGTCAATCACGGAAGCATTTCGTTGGGAAAGACCAACTCATCCCGAGTCCAAATCTACAAAAACGTGGATGTTACGGTAAAGAACTTCTCCAGCACCGCTCAATTCCCTTTCACCATGAGCGCAAAACTGCCGGGTGATGGGGACTTGAAGCTTGAGGGACAAGCCGGCCCGATCGCGCAAGACGCTGCCGAAACCCCGCTTGACGCGCAGATTTCAGTTAAGAATTTGGACGTGGCCTCGTCGGGCTTTGTGGAGCCATCGGCAGGAATGGGTGGCATCGCCGATTTCACGGGAAAAGTGAATTCCGATGGACACCTCGTCCACATGACAGGCGAACTCTCGGCGGACAAACTCAAGCTGGGAGAAAAAGCTACGCCCGCCTCGAAAACCGTCCAGCTTAAATATGCGGTCGAGCACAACCTGGCGAAAAACGCCGGGACCATCACCCAGGGAGATATTTGGATCGGCAAGGCCTTGGCTAAACTGACCGGCGCTTACGAGATGCAGGGCGAAACCACCGTCCTGAACGCGAAGTTAGTGGGCGATGCCATGCCAGTCGATGAGTTGCAAGCCATGCTTCCAGCGCTGGGCGTCGTGCTCCCGAAGGGATCTTCCCTGAATGGCGGGACCCTCTCCACCAATCTCTCGATCTCCGGCACCTCCGCCAAACCGATGGTCAGCGGGCCCATCCGCCTCACGAACAGCAAACTCTCCGGTTTCAGCATCGGGGCAAAGCTGGGTGCGATCTCGCAATTTCTCAGTGGCATTCCGTCTACCGCTGACACAGAGATCCAAAACATGAGTACCGACGTGCAGTACTCCACCTCTGGAATCCAGACCCAGAACATCAACCTGGCTGTGCCCTCCATTGGAACCGTCACCGGCAGTGGGACCATGGTCCCAGGCGGCGGTCCTTTGGATTACAAAATGGTGGCCAGCTTGAACGGCAGCGTGACCAGCAGCCTGGCGAAAATGGCTGGGCTCGGCAAGATCAACAATGTGCCCTTCTTCATCCGTGGCACCTCGTCCGACCCGAAATTTGAACCGGACGTGAAGGGGTTTCTTGGAGGACAGGCAAAAGGCGGTGGACAAAACCCTGCCGGCACAGTGATTGACACGCTCTCCGGAATTCTCGGTGGGGGCAAGAAAAAGAAACCGTGAAATCTAGTGGGGCCTCAGTTTGTTCTTCTTTGCGACCTTGCGTGGGTCCTTGGCGGCGATAGAAGTCTGCTCGCCTAAACGGAATCCAGACCTGCCAAATGGCTATGAATTTCTTTTTCCCCTTCGTCCTCGCCGCGGCCTGAGGTCTTCTTTTCCAAACCAGCGACCAGAGACTTCCCCTGCATGGTCTCAGGAATTTCATGTCCCGCCAGGTCGAGCAAAGTCGGCGCCATATCGAGCAAGCGTGCGCCTTCAAACTCGCCGCTGAGCGGGCAATTCGGAGCAGCCAGGATGAATACTCCGAATTGCGCGTGGTTACAAGCATCCGGGCCGGTGTCATTTTCCTGCACATGAACTCGTCCGTGGCCCACGGTGCCAATCGAACGCCAGTAAAGCCCGCCAAAATGGACAATTAAGTCCGGGGCCACGTTGCGCAGGTTGCGATAAAGCTCCTTCGGCTTGAAGACCAAAGAATTCATCGGCTGACCCTGGCCGTCGGTCACAGCCTCAAGCCTGGCCTTCATCTCGTTCTGGAACGGTTCGTATTCGGCGGCGGGAACGATGCCGTGCGGCTCGCGCCCCTGCACATTGAAAAAGATGCGCGCATAGTATCCGCCCTCGCTCCAGACTTTGGTCTTGCTCCAGTTCACATTCAGTTTCTCGAACGGAGTCAGCGCTTGCGGGACGTCGTGCAGGGTCAACAAACCTTCACGAATTAACCATTCGTTGATGGCAAATCCACCGTCCAGCCTCTGCGCGCCGTGGTCGGAAACAACCAGTACGACGGTGTCATGGTCGAGCAGTTCCAGCGCCGCGCCGATCTGCCGGTCAAGCCACAGATAGTAGTCCGGGATCGCATTTTCGTGGGGATTGCCGGGCTGATACTGCGCGTGCTTCTTGTCGAAATAATTCCAGAAGCCGTGGTGCATGCGGTCCAGGCCGATGTCCACGAAATGAAAATAATCCCATTCCTGCTCGCGCAGCATCCAGTGGACAACCTTCCACTGCTTCTCGCTCATACGGAAAATTTCGTCCCGCAGCCAATCCTTGCGGTCGGTGCGGAAATTCTTTACGTCTACAGGATATTCGCCGACCAATTCCGTAATTTTGGACTTGATATTCGGCGGATAGGTGAAATCGTTCTTGACCGTATCCGGCGTCAGAAAACATCCCACGCTAATGCCATGGATCCGACGCGGCGGATAGTTTGGCGGGACGCCGATGAGGATGGACTTTTTGCCTTGCCGGGCAAGCTGGTCCCAGATGGCAAGGGCCCGTATGGATGCCGAAGTGGCGAGCCCCAATTTGTCGTAGGAGTGATCGACCCGATTGCGAAAGCCGTAAACGCCGAGTGATCCAGGGTCCTGGCTGGTGCACATGCACATCCAGGCCGGAACAGTGATGGGAGGGTACACGCTCTCCAGGCGGCCATAGAAGCCGAGCTCCATCAGGCGCCGCAGGTTGACCAGGCGCTCATCGCCGAACACAATTTCGGGGGCTGCGCAATCAAGGCCGAGGACACAGATTTTCATCGTTTAGAACACGGAAACGGCGGTTTCGCTTTCAGACCAACAGAGAAAATTTGCTATTGCACAACCAACTGCGCAATCTGGTTGTGGGACGCGCCGGTCCCCGAGCTGGCGGTGACCGTGAACGTATACGTACCTGCCGGGGTACCGGTGGTTGTGCTGGTTCCCGGGCTCTTGGAGCCGCATCCGCTTTGCAGGAAGATCAACACCAAGAAAGCTCCCATCAACATGCCCAGCGCCGCGCGCCGCTTACGGGACATCGTGCCTCCGACGCCTAAGCCTAGAAACGCCAGCCCGGAAACCGGCAACCACACTGCATAGAAGGGCCCCTGTCTGCGAAGTCCCGCAGTGGTCGTAGTGCGCGCCGTCGTGTTCACCACCACGGCCCGGCTCTGCGGGCCGGTACTCAAGTTAGAAATCGAGCCGTTCGTCACCGCGCAAGAAGCTCCGGTTGGAAGCCCGGTACAGGAGATCGAAACCGAACCCGGGAAACCGGTCATTCCCGTTGGGCCGACCGTAGCTGTGTACGTGGCTGCGTTGCCGGCCTTCACCGTCGCGCTGTTCGGGGTCAGGGCAAGGGTGAAGTCATTGACAGTCACGCTGGCGCTGGCAGAACGGACTACCGGAGTGGTTAGGTTGGCGCTGTTTCCGAATGAGAAAGACGCCGGGGGCTCGTGTGATTTCGGCGTGAGTATGACCACCACCGTTTTAGCCGTCGAAGTGAGCGCGCCCAACGCACAGGTGATGGTCGGCGGAGTAGTCCCAATGGGTGTGCCGCAGTTTTCTCCCGTAATCTGAACAAACGTGCCCGTGCTCGAGTCAGGCAGCGTATCCACGAAGGTAGCCCCGGGAACAAAGTCCCCGCTGTTGGCGATGGTGTAGGTGAACGACACCGATCCTCCGGCCCCGATCCCCGACGGCGGAGCGGGATTGGTAACCGCAGCCGTCATCGTGATCTGATTCACCGCGGGGCCAATCTTGCTCACAAAGGCATCGCTCGCTCCAGCCAGCGCATTTTGAAACGCATTCGCGGTGGGGAAGTTGCCGGATGAAGTCTCGCCCACCACATAAACGGCGCCGTTCGAATCCAGCGCAATCCCTGTGCCGCGATCTACATCACCGCCGCCCAGGTAAGTGGAATTGTGGCTGGCCGCCGTCTGCGTAGCTGCACTGGTATCGATGTGGGCGAGGAACGCGTCCGTAGCCCCGCCGCCAAAGCCCGGTTGCATGGGATTCAACGTGTGAAAACTGCCGGCGGTTGAACCCGTGATGTGAGCGCCCTGCACGGAATCCGCAGCCACGGCAAGCCCTTTGTCTTCCCCGCTGCCGCCCAGGTAAGAAAAATACAGCACGGTCTCGTTCGGAACCGTGGCGGAGGCCACGGTGAAAGCGCTCAGCTTGGCGAGAAAAGCGTCGTTCCCTGGAACCACCGGGCACGTCGCTGGAGAGACAGGATTGGTTGGGGTTCCCAGGCACTGTTGGAAGGGAATGGTCCCCGTGGGGATCGGGATGTCCGCGGAATCCGTAGTACCGGTCACGTAGGCCACACCGCCCGAATCTACAGAAATCCCAGTACCCACATCGTCGCCACTCCCCCCCAGGTAAGTCGAATAAACCAGGTGGGAACCAATCGGCGCACTGGGATTCAGCTTGGCTACAAAGGCATCGGTTGGCGGAACGCCAGAAGGAATCACGCAAGGGGAGGGATTGGTGGGCCCATCCAGGCAGCCTTGCGAGGCATTCAGAATCGGGAAATCCAAGGAGGGATTGCCGCCGGTGTGGAGAAAATTGGTTGTGCCCGTAATGTAAACGCCACCGCTTCGGTCCACGGCAATCCCGCCGCCGAGGGTCACGCCATTCGCTGGATTGCCTCCACCAAAATAGGTGGAATACGCCAAACTGGCTGTGGCCGAGGTCGCCGGATCAATCTTGCTGACGAAAAACTGGTTCATGGCCCGGGACGTGGATTGAAAAGCGTCCGCAGTAACCGGAAAATCGGTGGAAGTAGTGGTGCCGGTCACAAAGATCTTGTTCTTGAGGTCGACCGCCACGCCGGAAGCGGTTTCCGTCGCGCTCCCTCTCAGGTAGGTCGAATACAACAACTTTTGACCCGCTGCGTCTACTTCGCTGACGAACACATGCTGGCCGGTCGAGGGTCCCTGAGCGGCCTGAAACGCATTGGCCACGGGGAAATCGCCGGAAGTTGTAGTCCCTGCCACGATCACGTTAAACCCGGAATCAATCGCCACTCCAGCCGCGGAGTCGATTCCGCTCCCACCCAGATAGGTGGAAAACAAAACCACGCTTCCCGTCGGATCCAGCTTCGCAATAAACACATCGGAAGCGGCGCCACCGCTGGGGCACGAGCCGAGGGCGGGGGTGGGTTGGGCGGAATCGTTGAGGCAATTCTGGTATCCCGATACGGTCGTGGAGGAAGCCACAATCGGGAAATCCGCGGATGTCGTGGTTCCCACCACATAGGCATTGAAGGCGGAGTCTACCGCAATCGAAGGGGACAACTCGGTTCCACTTCCCCCCAGATAAGTGGAGTAGGTAAGTACCGGGTCAATGACCAGGGCGCGGCTGCGATCATAGTCGCCAATTTCAAACCCAACCTGCCGCTCCGCCCGCAACACAAATTTCCCGCTAACCGGCTTTTGCTCTCCGTCGACTGTCTGATAGACGCGAGGCGCCTCTAAGCGCATCTCGTTCTCACCCTCTGCCAGGGCGAGATCTCCGTTGTGGTCCAACCGCAAATCGTCCGCACCCTGAAACTGCAGCGCGACTTGCGCGGGATCAGCCCCGGGAGCAACCTCGAAGTCGTATTCCAGCTTGCCCTGTTTACCGTAGTAAACCAGATCAATGCCGGGATAAACCTGGCTATAGCGCACCCGTGCGAACTGCGGGATATCACGGTGCCAGCGAGAGGGAAGGTTGCCGACCAGGTAGTTGCTCTTTCCCGGAAGGGCATCCGTGCCGGCAATTTCAGGGTTAGGGTTGCCGCCGGCCAGACCCATCCGAAGCACCGAGGAAGACTGCGCCAGCTTGAGCACCGCTCCCTGACCAGTCAGAAAAAGCCCGAATTTGCTGCCGCGGGCCACGAACTTTACCTGGGCATCGGTCTGGCCAAGATTGGCCTCAAAAGCCAAAGGAAGCTGGCCGTATCCAACATGAAGGTTATGGGTGCTGCCAGGCACAAAAAGAGAAACCGAAGGCGTAGCCTGTGAGAAATTACCCGCCGGGGACTTAGGGGAACCCAGACTGAGCGCCACCGCTCCGGCCACCAGCAGACCGGCAGCCAGTGGAATCCTGACGCGCGCCACACGGTTACCCCATACGCAATTCAATGTCACAAGCTCCTCCGAGTACCTGAGTTCATGGAGAGGAAGATAAAGGCGCAATCAAACTATCTGGGCCAAGCGCCAGCGCAGCGGCCTTCGTCCTGCCACAAAAATGGCCAAAAAATAAATAACTACTTAATCATCTACCGGATAGACTGTCAAGCCGACACACGCTCGGGTAGTGTCTCAGTTTAGTTTTTCCTGGTTCAAGTTGAGTGGTCTCGGGAAGGACCAAAATCTGGAACCACAGAGGACACAGAGTTCCACAGAGCAAATCCACAGAGGTCTGGGTCGGTTTTCTCCGTGAATTCCCCTCTGTGGAACTTTGTGTCTTCTGTGGTTTCCGCTCTTGCTTTTCTCCGAACTCCTAAAACAGACTGAGACACTACCCACGCTCGCCATACCCTGTCTTGCTGAGATGCGCCTGATAGCTCAGGAAGATGCCGGAGGCGGAAATCCGGCCGGGTTTGGAGGGAAATTTGTCTGTGGAAATCCCGTCACAATCAGGCAATGACTTGTTGCGGATAGATGGAAACCCAAACGAGAATGCTTGTTATCGCCAGAGACGTCGGAATTAGATTTCCGAGGAACAGTACAGCAAATCTCTTCTTTCCAATCTGCTCTTGAAATATATAGCGGAGGATGATCCCGCCTGCGATTGCTCCGAAAAGTGCCATGAACACTGCGAAAGGAATTACGTTCAATATCGAGTAACGCCCGCGTTCTCCGAAAGTTAGAGCTTCAATGATGATCCAGGCGAATGCACCGAGGGGAAAATACATGCTTACCATGAAGGAAGCAGCACTCAACACCAGTCCGGCCAGAGTGAATCTTTTGGAAACAAGGTATTTACAGCAGATAAACATCGAGGGAACGATTAGGACTAAGTATGCTTGGAAAAGCACTGGATAGCTAATGTGCCATAAGGCGATCCAGTCGTATCCGGCATACCTCATTCACATATACAGACACCGCGTTGGTGTATAAGGTGCCTTGCAAGAATTAGAACGGCTTGCGCTCTTTTACTTCCTCATCGTGAATGAAGAACTGCGCGGAACAATTGCCCGAGCCACAGATCACCGGCAACAGTCCCGCGATCTGTTTGCGCGTGATCAATCCCAGCGTGCCGCAGTTCGGGCACGAGAGCACGGCCCAGTACGGGTCTTCCTGCTCTCCGACCTTGCCGGCGTTTTCGAGCACGAAAATTGTGCCCGGCATCATTTGTTCGGGAATCCATTCGCTTAGGACGTCGAGTGCTGCGACCATTGTTCCTCCTTTGGTTCGGTCTGACTCTGGCTACGAGGCCTTGTTTCTTGTGCGAGAACGCCTCGCCCCAACGGATGTATTGCCTTTCTTACTGCTGTGAATGTCGGCTCGGACCTGGCGGACCGTGTCGCTCAGGCAAATGGCCAGCATGGGCTGGCGGGAATTTTTCAGGATGTCCACGATCTGCTGTGGCGAGGTTTCGAGGTACAGGCTCTTGCCGTCGGTCAGAAGATGGTAGTCGGAAGCGCCGCTGACGGTTTGCGCCAGGCGTTTGCCAAATTCTTTTTGCAGAAAGCGGACGACCTTGCGGACTCGCTGGAGCGAGAAGCCTTTGCGCCTTAACTGGCAGATCACCGCTACTTCCGAGAGATCTTCAAAGGAATACAGGCGGCGATGGCCTTCTCTTACCGGGACGACTATGCCGCGCTCATCCCACCATTGCAGCTGGCGCGGCGTGATACCGGTCAGCTCGACGACATCGCGGGATGTGAACTGCTGTTGCATGGCCAGATTGTTTAAAACATTTCAATCGCTAAATGTTTGAAACATTTTAGGCATAAATTGTGAAGAAACAATGAAGAATTAACGACTTAGGGGTGACTAGAGAAGTTCCTGCCACTTTGGTGGGGTGCGACTTTGGTTTGCTTGGCGGCCTTTGCTGAAGTTCTTGGCGATCTTTACGGTTAGTTTTTTGGTCTTAAGGGGGATAAATATCAGTTCCCAGTTATTGGTTCCCGGTTCTCAGCGCAGACCGCCTCCGACGAAGTGAACGATTTCGAGGCGGTCACCTTCGGAGAGGTTGGTTTGCGGCCATTTGTCACGGGGAACGATGTCGCAGTTCAGTTCGACCGCTACTCGGTCTTGCTTCATGCCCAGTTGCTCGATTAGGCCAGCCAAAGTTAATGGTGCGGTGAAATCGCGGTCATCGCCATTGATCTGAAGTTTCATGGGAATCGATTTTCGCATGGTTTTGGGTTGCGCAAGGCTTGCCACGAGGCTGAAATCGTCCCCACTGATAGACCAAATTCATTCATTTTCGAAGACGTCTCGTTTTGAATGTGGTAGATTCCGAGCGCATGCTCAGCTTTGACGACGAGCGTTGGGAGCATTTAATGGGTGGATATAAGGTGCCATTCGACCCTCGCCCTGCCCTGCTAAAGCTCGAAAATCAGCAGGACACTGTTACCGCTTGGAAAGAACTGTGGGAGGAGTTACACCACCAGGGCGATGTTGGAGATGCATCATACGCCGCTGTGCCCGAATTAGTTAGGATTCATCGCACTGTGAGTGCGGCTGACTGGAATCTCTATGCGATGGTTGCAATTATTGAACTGTCGCGTACCGAATCTCAGAATCCAGAGGTACCCGATTGGTTGCACGCCGACTATCACCTCTCAATACAGGAACTTGGCCAAATGGGGACTAAGGCCATTCTGTCTGCTGAGGACTCCGAAACAAAGCGAGCTATCCTCAGCGTAATCGCGATTGCGAAAGGTCTTCGGACACACGGCAAATTCCTCGTCTCGTATTCCGAAGATGAACTGTTGCAGATGGAGACTTAAATAGAACCGGATCTTGAATATTGGTAGAAATTTCTTACGCTTCCACTTTGCGCAAATTAAATTTTCGCGTAGCCGTACGGCCAGAAAAGCTAGCCTGCACCAAAACAGAAGAATCCGGCAACGCGGCTTCATCTGCTTCAATCGTCATCTCAGCATCCCCGGAAGTCCCAGTCACCACCTGCGTGTAAAAAGGAGCAGCATCCGGCCGCGCGAAGCGCACCGTGAGCTTTGCTCCCTCAACCGCCGATCCGCTTTCTGTCACCTTCAACTTCATGGTCAGGCTGCGGTCCGCATGCGGGGAATCCGCGTTGACCCACTGGACGTCCAGCTCTTTGATCCCGGCCAAACTTTCGGGAGTGTCTTTTTTGTCGAATACGCTTTCGAGTTTGCCGTCGCGGACCGCATCCAGCACCAATCGGTGCTGGTCCCGCAGAATCTGTTCTTTCTGCTGATCGGTGAAACCAGGGGTTGAAGCTTTGTCCGCGTAGGAGGTGGCGCGCTTGCCGATGCAGCGTCCGCGCACGAAAACCTGGGTTTGAAGGAGAAGTTCGCCCTCGCGCGCCTCACTTTGCACGTGGTAAACGGTGTCGCTGTGCTTAATGTCAGTATTAAATCCGAAGATCATGCGATGCTATCGTCCCAGTGCAAGATCGGAATTTCCCAAATCAGTTAAAAGAGTTTTAACTTTACGCCACTTCCCTTGACACCCTTGAACAGCGACTCTAATCTAGAATGTTTGGAAGTGGTTAGCGCGAATTATATATAGCTCCCCTATGCCCGACAATTACTTCGCCAATTACCTGCCGTTACTAATGCACTTCATTATTGCAGGCCTTTTGGCGAGCGCGATAGTTACTCTTTCCTGGATCATAGGCCAACGCAAGCCGACGCGGGCGAAAATGTCTCCTTATGAATGCGGTATGGCGCCGATTGGGGACGCGCGTGAGCGCTTTTCGGTCAAGTTCTACATGGTGGCCATGCTCTTTATATTGTTCGACGTAGAGGCGGTCTTTCTTTATCCGTGGGCGGTCATCCTGAAAGAGCTCAAAATGTTCGGTTTCTGGGAGATGATGGTTTACATCGGCATCTTCCTGGTGGGATTTTTCTACGTCTGGAAAAAGGGCGTGCTGGATTGGGGTGTCACTGGCAGCGCCAAGCGGGGTGATGTGTAATGGCGCCCGCTCCCGCAGTTACGGATCTCAAACAATTAAAAGGACATCCGGCTGTGGCCCGTCTTGTGGGATGGAATGCTTCTGCCGTGCAGGAAGTCAAATTCGACCGCGAAGAGCTCACCTTATATATAGAGCGGTCGTTTTTGCGGGAAGCCTGCGTTGTGCTGCGGGATGATCCGGCTTGCCCTTTTAATTATTGTTCCGACGTAACTTGTGTGGATTGGTATCCTTCCGATCCCCGGTTTGAAGTGGTGTATCACCTTTTGTCCATTTCCAAAAAAGAGCGCGTGCGGTTGAAGGTCCGCTTGTCGGAAGAGAGCCCGGTTGTGGATTCGGTCACTTCCGTGTGGCCCGGAGCGAATTACTTTGAGCGCGAGGTGTTCGACCTGTTTGGCGTGCGCTTTACCGGGCACCCTTATTTACGTCGTTTGCTGATGCCCGAGGATTGGGAAGGGCATCCGCTGCGTAAAGATTATCCGGTGGAGGGCTACCGCTGATGGCCCACATGACACCGACTCCAGTGCTTGAACCCGCTCAGGACAAGACCATGATCCTGAACATGGGTCCGCAGCACCCGTCTACGCACGGGGTGTTGCGCGTGCTGCTGGAGATTGATGGCGAAAACATTGTGCGGATCATGCCGGACATCGGCTTCCTGCACACCGGAATTGAAAAGACCTGCGAAGCTAAGTTTTATCAGCAAGTAGTGCCGCTTACCGACCGCATCGATTACCTCTGCCCCATGACTAACAACCTCTGCTATGTGCTGGCAGTGGAAAAGCTGTTGGGGCTGGAGCTGCCTCCGAAGGCGCAGTGGTTGCGGGTGATGATGAATGAGCTGACGCGGATCAACTCGCACTTGGTCTGGCTGGGAACCCATGCTTTAGATATTGGCGCGATGACGGTGGTTTTGGATTGCTTCCGCGAGCGGGAAGACGTTCTGCGGCTTTTTGAAGCGGTCAGCGGGCAGAGCATGG
>CAZETZ010000016.1:0-16976 GCA_964514735.1 uncultured Acidobacteriaceae bacterium
GACCCCCTGCTTTTCAGCGACCGCCAGATACATCGACCACAAAACCGAGGCAGGAGAATTGATAGTCATGGAGACTGTGGTTTTCTCCAGATCAATTCCCGAGAACAGAATCTCCATGTCCTCGAGCGAATCGATGGCCACTCCGCACTTGCCGACTTCCCCTTCGCTCGCAGGATGGTCGGAGTCATAGCCCATCAATGTGGGCAAGTCGAAGGCGACGGAAAGTCCACCGCCTCCCTGTTCAAGCAAATAGCGATAGCGCTTGTTCGTTTCCTCCGGCGAAGCAAAGCCGGAGAACTGGCGCATGGTGTACAGCTTGCCGCGATAGCCGGAAGCATGAACGCCGCGCGTATACGGCGGCTGGCCGGGGTAGCCGAGGTACTGCTCGTAATCCCAGTCTTCGGGCAGGTCAGCTTGGGTATACAGCCGCCGGATAGGGACGCCGGAAATCGTTGTGAAGCGGGCGTGACCTTGTTCGTCGAGATTTACTCCTGAAGCGGCCCCGATGGGCTTCTCTGGGGCCTTTTCCAGCGTGGGGTCCAGCGTCTTCTCGGCCCAGGCTTTTTCAGGTTCGGATGGATGGCGACCCTTGAACACATCCGCGCTGGGGCTTTCTGCTATGCGCGTTTTAGGAGGCTTATTGTCGGCCATTTTCCCACCATCCTTGCATGATAGGAGAGTAGCGGGCGCGGAGCAAGACGTTAGGTTTCTTTGCGTCCTCTGCGGCCTTTCTCGGCGTTCTTTGCGCTTAAAATCTTTTGACTTACTACGAAGTAGCAACAGCTCTTAACCGCAAAAGTCGCAGAGAACATCTGCGCAGAGGACGCAAAGAAAAACAAAACTAGACACTGCCAGTCGGGCGCTACAATGCGGGATGGCCCCGGCTCCCATTAAACCTTCAATTACTTTAGAGATACTCGACCAGATTGATATTCGCGTCGGCACAATTGAGTCGGTTGAAGATGTGGCCGGCTCGGACAAACTTTGCCAGCTTAAGGTCAATTTCGGAGATCATTATCGAACCATCGTTGGAGGGATACGCAAAGAGCGGGCCAACCCACGGGAAATCGAGGGCAAGCAAGCGTTGTTCGTGGTGAATCTGGAGCCGCGCAAGATGCGGGGAGTAATGTCGGAAGGGATGTTGTTCGATATTGGTTATGCGGATGAGGTGAGCCCTGTGCTGGCGGTTCCAGAAAAGCCAGTACCCAATGGAACCCGGGCCGGCTAACAGATTCAATTCTTCTGGTGTTGTAGTTCCCAGACCTTCATGTATTTCCACGAGACATAAACTGCATGCCCGACATGGAGCAAAAACCCCTCACGTCCATCCAGAAAACCCAGGCGAAAAAAGTAGTTGTAGATGAAAGTTAAGAGCGGCCGGAACGTAATGTCCAGAATCAAAAAATGCCGTTTCCCTTTAGCTGCAACCATCTCCGCGCCAAGGGACGAGTAGCGGTTCATATGGGCGATGTAGTCGGAGAAGGCGGGATAGGAGTGGTGGATCAGCGGCCCGTCAAGATGGCGGTGACCAACGCTATGTACGCCCTTTTTATATTCCTCTACTCGGAGTGTCTCATGCACCATGGCATCTGGAAATTTTCCCGTGCCTCTTCGGAACAGTCTTAATTTGCGGTCCGGCCAAAAACCTCCATGCTTTATCCATCGTCCCAGGAAGTAGTTCCTGCGAGGCATTGTGAAACCGTTAATGAACATTGGCTCAAGACCATCTTCTGTTTTTCTGACAATTTTGTGGATCGCCGGAGGGCATTTCACAACGCCAAGGATTTGTTCGCCTAATTCCGAGCTGACTTCCTCGTCAGCGTCCAACGACAAAATATAGTCGCAAGTTGCCTTGTCAATCGCCGAGTTCTTCTGCGCCGCGTAGCCCTTCCATTCTTCAACAAATACTCTTGCTCCGGATGATTCTGCGATTTCAACTGTCCGATCGGTCGACCCCGAATCCACAACGATGATCTCGCCCTTGCCATCGCGCACCAGCGGCATGACGCTTTGCAGCGTGCGGCCGATGTTGGCTTCTTCGTTATAGGAGATGATGACGACCGAAAGGGTCACGGAGAGAGAATACCTTGCGCGCCCGCGGGAACCAAAAAGGGCGCGGCTTGGCCGCGCCCTTACTGAATGAGGACTACGGTTGCGGCGGGGCGTTCACCTGAACGTCAGTCCGCGGAGTGGCGTAGGGCACGTGCGGGGTCTTGCTGACCTGGCCCCTCACAGCGTCATCCATCAGAATGCCGTTGTGGTCCAAAGTCGCGCCGATCACCCGGTCCAGCTCCACGCGTGATTTCTGATAATTGGACATAGAGGTGACTTGGTTGGATTGGGCCTGCGCCATGTCACGCTGGGCCTGCAGCACCAATGTAGTGGTGGAAGCGCCCAGCGCGTATTTTTTTTGCTCCGCGTCCAGCGATTCGCGGGCCAGAGCGACCGCAGCTTGGGCGGCTTCCACTGCGGCGCGGTTCTGCTGGACTGAGTATTGGGCGTTGCGAACTTCGATGCGGACCTGGTTTTCCAATTGTTGTAAGCGCATCTGGGCCTGGCGGTATTCCAGCTCGGAGCGAACCTGGTCCGCCTGGGCGGAGCGGTTGCGCAGGGGAATGGTCAAGGTCAAGCCCATACCCTTGTCCGGGGCGGTAGAATCGACAAGCTGGTTCAAAGCATTGCCGTAGCCGCGCGCCGTCCTGCCCGGAGACGGAGTGCAAAATCCAATGGCGGGAGCGCGAGGATCGCCGCATACATTGGCCGGGTTCTGGTCGCCTCCCAAGCCCGAACCGCCATAGTAGGCAAAAGCATCCAAGGAGGGCAGCAGCGCGTTTCGCGCAGACTTATTGGTAATGTCGCGGTTGACCAAGTCGATCCGTGACTCCGCCAGTTCGGCGCGGTGACCAAGGGCCTGATCGACCAGGTCCTGCACGGGAACGGCCGGCTCTTTTTCCGGCAGCACCATGGTGGAGGTCGGAATCACTTCCGCTTCCGCGAGTCTTGGGTCCACCAGAGTGCGGCTGAGCGCATTCTTCATCAGCAGTTGCTGCAGCTCGAGGTTGGTCTGGGCGACGATCAACGACTGCTGGTTGGTGGCCGCCACGCTGCGCGCGCGCACTACCTCGATGGGGGCCAGCGTACCGATCTCCACTTGTTTCTGATTATCGGAGAGAGTTTTCTGGGCCAGTCGAAGAGACTCTTCCTGTACCTTCACGTTCTCGTAGGCGTTGACCAGGTCCCAGTAAATGTTTTGGATCTGGTTGACGGTGGTAATCACCTGGAGTTTGAAAGCGGTATCGGAAATTTCACGATTGTTCTTGGCAATGCGAATGAAACGGGTGTTGGGCAAGAAACCAAAGCCCTGAAGCAAGTGTTGAGTGACCGAGGCGCGGAAGTTGGAATTCAGTTGGGGACTTAGGCCGGCGAAATTAGAACTGGTCGTCGAACGTGTATTGTTGAAGCCCACGTTCAAATTGGTGCCGAAAGAAAATCCCTGAAGATAACCGAAGTCCGTGGTGGTCGTGTTCTGCGCGGTGAAGTTATTGCTAAACGAATTTGAAGCCTGACTGGTATTGTGGTCGAACTGCAGGTTCCCGGTAAGGACCGGGTCATAGGAAGGCACCACCGATCCCACGCCCGAGGTCGAGGTAACAATTCCCGCCGCTCCCGTTCCCGCGCCACCCGCGCCGGTCGTGGTGCCGCCGGCGCCGCCGCCGGTTGAGGTGCTACCAATCCCACCCACGCCGCCGCCGGGAGTTCCCTGGACGACCCCGGTATTAACGCCGCGAGTAGCCTGACCGGCCTTGGCCCGCAGGATGTCCGTGTCCGCGATGTTGAGGTTGTAACGGGCAATCGCAATATCCAGGTTGTTCTCCAGGGCCAGCGCGATGGCATCATCCAGTGACAGCATGATCTTGCCGTTCTGCATCAATTGATCCAGGCGCGGCGTATTGCTGAGGTTGGGCGCTGAAACTGCGTGCGGCATATACGGGCCAAAAGGATTCGGAAAATGGGAGTAGGGCTTGGTATAGTCCTTCATCTCAAATTGGCGGGTCTGCGGCCTGGGGGCTTCGGGCGGGGTTGGGGAAGCCGTTTGGCCGAGGGCGGTACTGGAAAACAGAGCGGCGGTCCCAAAAATAATGGTCAACCGAGTCAGGAAATTACGGGCTGCAAGTTGCATTCGTTCATCTCCAAGCAAAATACTGCGGCCAATACAGCGTAAGGCCTGGTGGAATTAGTCATTACTACGCAAAATACAGGGCTAAAGTTTCATGTTTGCGGCAGGACGCAGAAAACCTGGGAACACAAAGCCTCAAGCGAATTTATAAGTATAGCTGAGCATAGCCCTCCACCCAGAAACTAGGCGGGTAAAGCTTTGTAAAGACCTGCTGGGTTTTAGATGATCCAGCCGCCCGGGCTTGTTGCAAAAAATCAACGCCGCAATCTTAAAAGGACCGCTCATCTCTTGGACGGACCAGCCGGAAAAACGTACGAGCGAAGGTCCTATCCAGGAGACGTTTGTATCCACAAATAGTCGTCTCCGTGCAGACACGAGGGTACGTATCCCCAACTATCTAAAAGTCTGAAGCAGGTTTGCTTGAGGGCCTCCCCGTGCGTGGAAAGAAAAATTGCGGGCTTGGCCGCGCGGATGGTCTTCTCGCCGCCCGTCAAGACCTCCACTTCCGCACCTTCACAGTCAATTTTCATCACGTTGGGAGGCGGAAGGCGAGCGGAGAGGGCGTCCAGCGATGTGACCTGGACCTGAATCCGTCCCTGGGGAGACAAGTGGCCCGTACCCGAACCGGCCTGGTTGTCGAATGGCGCAGTGCCCTCGCGATCGGAGAGAGCCAACTCCAGAACTTCGGCGTTGTCACAGTGGTTAATCACAAGGTGGTTCTTTAAGCGTGGAATATTTGCCGGTGAAGGCTCAAAAGCAAATACCTTGCCGTTCGGACCCGCAAGTACGGATGCGAGCAAGGTGTAGTATCCATAGTGCGCGCCGACGTCGAACACCACCTGGCCCGGATGAATCATCTTCTGAAAGGCTTGGGTCTGCTCCGGTTCATAAGTTCCCCAGAAGAAATTGCTGCGGCTGGCCAGCAGCCACTTTTTGCCTGCGAGCCGGCCGCGCAGGATGGGGAAGGTGACAATCATGGCATTCGTTCACTTGTGGGCTGCGGCTGGCGCGAACTCGACTGTACCATAGGACTTCTTGAGTGCGGGGCGGCGGGCCGCACGTAGGATGCATGCGGAACATTAAGCTGGTCCTGGCTTATGACGGCACGGAGTTCGCGGGATGGCAAATTCAGCCAGACGCCGCCACCATCCAGGGAACATTAGCCGAGGCGATTGAGCGATTGACCCAGGAGAGGGTGTTGGCGCAGGGGTCTGGCCGAACCGATGCGGGAGTCCACGCTTTGGCCCAGGTGGCAACGTTTGCCACAGCATCCTCCGTTCCTACAGAAAATTTTGCCAAGGCGCTCAACGGTATGCTGCCGCCGGCGGTCCGCGTGTTGCAAGTGAGCGAAGTTCCGGCCTGGTTTCACGCCCGGAAATCAGCCACGGGCAAGACCTACCGCTATCGCATGCACCGAGGCGCAATTTGCTCCCCTTTTTTGGCGCGCTATGTATGGCACTTCCCTTACCCGCTGGACGAGCCGGCAATGTCCGAAGCCGCTGGAATGGTTACAGGCGAGCATGATTTCACATCCTTTGCAGCGGCAGACCCTGAGCGCGGACGGGACGAGGAAGTTTCTAACGTCCGAACTATCTCGGCTTCCGAGTGGAAACGGGAAGGGGAGGAGTTCGTCTACACCGTGCATGGCAGCGGATTCCTGCACCACATGGTGCGGAACCTGGTGGGGACTTTTCTGTTAGTGGGAAAAGGGACGGTCACGCCCTCCGCGATTCGCGAGATTTTGGAAGCGCGGAACCGTTCCGCGGCCGGAGCTACCGCGCCGGCGAATGGGTTGTATCTGGTGCGGGTGGATTACTAGCGGAAATCCCCACCCTCCGCAAAAAAAACGCAGGAAAAATGGGAGACTGGCGGTCTTAAGCAACAAATTCCTCCCCGTGGGGCATGGGAACAGCGGTTGGGAGCCGGTCGCTCACTTCCGCCAGAGCGGCCAATTTGTCCGCCAGCTCGCGGGTCCAGGATCCGGGTTTGCAGCGCCAGAGGAAATTCCCGTTCATCGTGCTCGGGGTGTTCATGCGGGCTTCGCTTCCCAGGCCCAACACGTCCTGTAAGGGGACAACCGACAAGCTGGCCACTGAGTTCTGGGCCAGGCGGACCAGGCCCCAGTTGATTCCATCCTTGCAGTCTCCCACTGCCGCGATGACCGAGCGGCGCTCGTAATCGCTCCGCGGAGCGTTCCACCAACCGACCGTCGTATCGTTGTCGTGGGTCCCGGTATAAATCACACATCCTGGAGTAAGCCGCTGGGGCAGGTAGATGTGCGCACCCGGGTCGCCGAAAGCGAATTGCAGGACCGCCATGCCGGGAATGTTGTGGGCGGTACGCAAGGCGGTCACGTCAGGCGTGATCACTCCGAGATCTTCGGCAAAAAATGGCAGTCCACCTAGCTGCTCCCGGAGCACGTTGAAGAATTCATCCCGGGGCCCGTCCACCCAGCGGCCGTGGATGGCGGTGGGTTCGTGCGCGGGAATCTCCCAGAACTGGGCAAAGCCGCGAAAGTGGTCCAGGCGGATGTAGTCGCAGGTCTGCGTGGCCCAGCGCAGACGTTTGATCCACCAATCGTAGCCCTGCGCACGTATGACGTCCCAGTTATAGAGCGGATTGCCCCAGCGTTGCCCGGTGGAACTGAAGGCATCGGGTGGAACACCCGAGACCACCTCCGGCTGCAAATCCTCGCGCAGGCGAAACAGGTCGGGGCGCGCCCAAACATCCGCGCTGTCGTAATCGACGAAGATGGCGATGTCGCCGACTACACGGACCGACCGCTGCGCGCAATAGAACCGCAAGGCATGCCATTGTTCATAAATGAAAAACTGGACCACCCGCCCGACGGCAAGCTCTTCGGCAAGCTCGTTGCGGGCGGCGTCGATGGCAGCCGCCTCGCGCCGGGCCAATGGCGCCGGCCATTGGTTCCAGCTTTTTCCGCTGTGTCGATTGCGCAGCGCATCGAACAGGACAAAGTCCTCCAGCCACCAACTGTTCTGCTGGCAAAAATGGTCAAACTTGGATTTTGAATTCCCGGAAGCGCGGGCCAGAAAATTTGTTGCAGCTTCACCCAGTATTGGAAGTTTTTGCTGGGCAACCTGCTCGCAGTGCAGTCTGTCGGAGGGTCCGCCCAGGCCGGCAATCCGTGAAGGACCAAGCCAGCCGCGCTCCACCAGGCGTTCCAGACTGACCAACAGCGGGTTTCCCGCGAAAGCCGAGGTGGACGAGTACGGCGAAGCCCCTTTGGCCGGTGGACCCAGCGGCAGGACTTGCCATAAACCCTGGCGCGCCGAAGTCAGAAAATCGAGGAACTCATACGCCGCCGGCCCGAAGTCTCCTGTTCCCCCGCGCGAAGGTAAGGAGGTGGGGTGGAGCAGAATGCCAGTGGCGCGAGGGAAAGACATCTTAATCTACTCGGGCTGACGGGAACTGGCCGGAGGCGAGTGGTCTTATTCCCCCTCGTCCCGAGACTGCGAACCGGTGAGCTTCTTCATCTCATCCTGACTGATCTTGATCTTGCCCGCTTTCTGCATCTGATCGCGCAGGCTGGAGACGAAGACGGTAAATAGTTCGTTCTGTTTATTCTCGCGCAGGGTGTTGCGAATTTCGTCTTGCTGGGCAGCGTAAGCCTCCATCGTGGGCTCTTGCAGATCGTCAATGGAGAGCACGATTCCATTGCCCGCGCCCTCGATGGGTCCGCTAATCTCCCTCGGCTTCATGGTGAATGCAACCGCGGCCGGACCACGCATCGAGCCTAGATCGGGGACCTGCCCATCGCGGGCCACGAAATCGCTGGTCTTTACCGTAGCACCCGCTTCTTTGACTGCTTTCTTTAGATCATGCTCCGCCTTGGCCCGGTCGGAAAGTTCCTGCGTTTTCTGGGCCAGCAAGTTGGAGGAACGTTCATCCTTAAAATCGGTTTCGACACGGCTGCGAATTTCGTCGTAGGTGGGAGTCGCTGCCGGCTTGATGGCCAATAATTCGTACACCGCGGTTCCTTGCGATATCTGGACCTCATCGGGCGGAGATTTTTCGGCTGCGCCAAAGACGGCTTCAACAAACTGAGGAGAGTTGCCGATTCCAGGTAACGAATCCGAGCGGCTGAAGAACTCGGTAGTTACAATGGGAAGACCTGTCGCGGCTGCCGCCTTGTCCAGCCCTTGGCTGCGAGCACCGGCGAGCAGTTGTTTCCCCTGGCGGTCCGCGGCCTGCGCAACCTTCTGTTGCTTGAGAATCGGCTCAATTTGCGCTTTGGCTCCGTCCAGCGACTTCAATTGCGCTTCTTTTTTGTCATCCACATGAATGATGTGGAAGCCATAGCTGCTCTGCACCAAATCGCTGGTGCCGCCCTTGGGCAAAGAAAATGCCGCTTTCTCAAACTCTGGGACGGTCCTGCCCTTGCCGATCCAGCCCAGCGACCCGCCGTTGGCGGCGCTTCCCGGATCATTGGAGTATTTCTTGGCGAGATCTTCGAATTTGGCCCCAGCCTTCAGTTGCTTTAATACGTCCGCAGCTTTCGCGCGAGCATCTTCCACGCCCTTTTGATCTGGCTTGCCATCGGCCCCGGGCGAGGGGGTCTTAATCAGAATGTGCCGCACGTTGACTTGTTCCGATTCGCGAAAATCGTCCCGATGCTGGTTGTAGTAAGACTGTAGCTCGTCGCGCGTGACTTCGGTCTGCGCTTCCAGCTTGTTGGTATCGACCAAGGCGTAGCGCACTTTGCGCTTTTCGGGAATGGCATTGATATACCGGGACTTGTTGGCGTCGTAAAAAGCCTTGAGTTCGGCATCGCCGGGATGAATGCTCTTCAGGATTTGATCGCGCGTCAGGACCGCGTAGTCGAACTTGACTTTCAAATTGCGCTGCTCAAACTCCCGGCGCACGTCCAGGTCGGAGACGGTGGCGCTGCCCGCGATCAAGTTCATCAGCTTGGTCATAAGAATTTCATCTTTGATCGAGCTTTCAAAGCTTTGCGGAGTCAGGTTGGCGTTGCTGAGCATGAACTGGTACTGTTCGGTCCCAACGAACTTTCCCTCTGGATAGAAATAAGATGAGTATTTGCCGTTCTGGATTTCATCACGAACTTCATCATCGGTAGCACGCAGACCAAGGCGGCCGGCCTCCACCAATATCACTTTCTGGTTGATCAACTGGTCCACCGCACGTTGGGAAAAATATGGGCGCAGCATGTTTGCCTGCGCTCCCGCCTGCGGGAACTGCTGCCGGATCATGGTGTCCAGGGTCCGATTGACGTCGACGGTGGTGATTTCTTCCCCCCCAACTTGGGCCAGTACTCCCTGGGCGAGACCGCCAATGCCAAAGCTCGAAGCCAGCCCGCCGGGAACGAACGCGATCACCATGGCTGCGCAAATGAGCAGCAGCATTCCGCTGAGTATGATTTTCTTGATGGGGCCGGGGGTTTGTAGAAAGCGAATCATGAACTGGTCACTCCGCAAAACTAGTATGGAACCAACGATTATAAACCAGCCCCAACCGGCCCCTGTGAGGCGGGCCGAAGCTATTTTTTGCCGCTTGCGAAGACCGACTAAACCCCAGGTCCTGGGACTAAATTCAAACGATTTAATACAATAGAAAATCAGTTACGGTCTTCAAAAGGCCGAAGCACAAAAAAGCGGAGCACTCATGCCTTATCCCCAATTTTGGAAATCTCTTCTTGCGGCAGCCTGCATGGCGCTAAACCCGCTTGCGGTAGCGCAGAACACCCCCACAGTCCAGGAGCGGCTTGGTTATCCCGCCAATGCACGCCTCCTGGTGATCCATGCCGACGACTTCGGCATGGACCACACGGTGAACCGGGCAATTTCCGAAGCCCTGGAGAAGGGCTGGGTGACATCCGCCAGTATTCTAGCGCCCTGCCCGTGGTTCCCCGAGGTGGCGCGCTGGGCCAAGGCGCATCCCAATGCAGACTTGGGCATTCACCTTGCGCTGAACAGCGAATGGAACGATTTTCGCTGGGGCCCGGTAAGCCCAAAGGATAAGGTCCCCAGCCTGCTCGACGCGCAGGGGTATTTACCGTTGGATACTCCCGAAGTCCAGCAGAAAGCAAAAATGCCCGAAGTCGAAACCGAATTACGGGCGCAGATCGAGCGCGCGCAGGCGTTTGGCATTCGCATCAGCCACCTCGACGCACACATGGGCGCGGCTGTTTCCACCCCGGATTTGTTTCAGGTGTATTTGAAAATGGGAGAAGCTTACGGGTTACCCGAATTGCTGGTCAGGCCATCGGAAGGCCAAATCCCCAGAGGCGTGGTTCCGCCGGCAGAGAGAGTGTTGGTGGATCAAGTGCTGGAAATGAATCCGGGAGTGGATGCGGCCCACTGGCTTGAGTGGTACGAAAAAGCGCTGGCTCCACTGAAGCCGGGGGTTTATCAACTGATCGTGCATCTGGCCTATGACGATGACGAAATTCGGGGAGCAACCTGGGACCACCCGGATTGGGGCGCGGGGTGGAGACAGCAGGACTTGAATCTGGTAAAAAGCGCCGAGTTCCAGAAGTTTTTGAAAGACCAGGGATTTGTTCTGGTGACGTGGAAAGAGTTGGGGAAAGCGCTGGGGACGCGCTAAGGCATCCGCAGTGTCAGCCTAAGCGAAGTCGAACAATCCCTTGCACCGGCAATCTTCGCCGTGGATTCCAGGGATTTTCTTGGCGCTCCTTTGAGATCGCGATCACGAGAATGCCTCGAGGCGCTGGTAACACTACTCCAGATTGCAGGGGTCCTTCGACTCCGTAGCCCTGCGCTTTCGCGCAGAGCTACTCCGCTCAGGATGACAAGGTTACGGGTGTACGGGAAAATCGAAAGCGTATCCTCTCGGCTCATTCCCCGACACTTGCCGCGTGTTGTACTTCAACATGTAGTCAAGGTGCTGGTCGTCGAGCGGGAACGCTTTGCCCCGATTGGGATACGACCCCATACCGCGGAACGGCAACGGAGCGACCGTGTCGCCGTGCGCCGCATAGAAATCCATATCTTTTTCGTATCCTTTGGCAAAGAAGAAATAATCGCGGGTCCAGCCTACGGGAAGCGGCGGGAGGTGCGAGGGATCGAATTCCAGCGCCACTTCCTCTCCAGAGCCGAAAATGGCCAGGCGATCATCGAAGCTGGTGAGCAGGGGGAGCACATCGCCGTAGCGGGTGTAAGTTCCCGCCTGGCGCGCGTAGGGCCCGGTCTGGCTGACTTGCTCGTAGATGTACTTCACAACTCCCGGCGGCTGCGATTCGATCTGCCGCGGGTAGCCATGGAAACCCAGATTCGCACTCTGCAACGGCACGGGCGTGATGCGCGTGGTTTGCTCCTGCGGAGTGCGGTCAATCAAGATGCTGTCCCAATAGATTTGCAGGTTGGTCGAGATGCGGATTCGCTGCGTGCCCGGCGGCAGCTTGCCGGAGAGGTCCGCTGTCATCGTGCGTGGCCCGCCTGCGGGGAAGCCCATGTCGTCAATGACGCGGGTCCATTTTCCGTTTGAGCCAAGCGCTTCTACGTAGGGCGCAGTGGCCTTAATACCCGCTTGGTCGGCGGCATACATTCCTGTCGCAGTGAAGTATTCAATTTCACCGTTGAGCAGCAGCCAGAGCGGGCCTCCGTTGTATGGTTTGCCCAGGTCGAGTTCGAGAGTGTGTAGTTTGGCGAAACCTTTGAACGGCTCCAGCGCGAAGTCGCCGATGTATTTGTGAGCAAGCAATTCCGGCAGCAGATTGTGTCCATGCTCATCATGGACAGCCGCAGGCGGCTGCGCATTGCGGCTGGCTACAACTTTGAACGGTGGATACGGCGGATTGCTGGCGAAATATTCGTTGGGATAAACCTCAAAATTTCCGGGATGGTCGACTGCAAGCAATCCCACCTGATCGAGGTAGACGACTTCCTCCATCGGCTCCATGAGGCGGAAGCTCAATGTTGGCTGCCCCACCCTTGTCGCGCCTTCTGCGACAGGGTGGGGACTTTTCTCGCGGACCATATTGCGGTCCAGTTTGATGTATTCCGTTGGGCGCGCGATGTTGCGTTCGCCCGGCGCAACCCAGTGCCCAATCACGCCTGCGCCGATCATGTCGGCGACTAGCTCATAATGGTCGCCGTCCCAGACAAACAACGTCGGGCAAGAACTGCCACGGCGATCCATCTCGGTATATTCCTGTGTCTTGTTGGCGGGAACTTCGATCTCGTCTTGCAGTACGCCAGTGGGCCAGAGCATACGGACGACGTCGGCTTGCTTCGCCTGACCGAGACCGATGTTGAGCTGTAGAGAATTTTGGCCGAGGTAGCCGGATGAACCGGCGATTTCAAACTTCTGACGTGTGGCTCCAGCGAAGACTTCTACTTTAGTTCCGATGGCGCTCTTGTTGTCTGCCAAACCGGTCAGGTCAAGTTTGAGCCAATTGTTTTTGTTGCCGCCTTCGTTGCGCAGGAGAACTGCGGGGCCGTGGTTTTGTGTGATGAGCAGATCGGTGGCGCCGTCTCCGTCGTAGTCGCCGGTGATGATGGCGCGGGGATCTTTGAGTTGGATTTTGTCGAGGCCTACGTCGACGGTTACATCCTTCCAACCATCCGGACCGAGATTGCGGAAGAGGCGGACTTCGCCTTTGCCGGCCTTGGTCTCGCCGGCCGCGACTAAGTCAACCCAGCCATCGTTGTCGTAGTCGAAAGCGGCGACGCCGTAGGCGCGGACCCAGTCAACTGTAGGCAATTGAACTTGCTCGAAACTTTTGCCTTGGTTGCTGCGCCAGAGCGTGATGCCAGGTTCACCCGCATGGGTACAAGCTATATCCATCCACCCATCGTGGTTGAAGTCGAGTACCGCAACTCCCACACTGGAAATCGGCTTAGACCATGGTTTACGTACAATAAACTTGCCCTCTCGCGGATTTTCGAAAACTGCGGGGACAATGCCGCTTACCAGCAAATCCACTGCGCGATCATTGTTGTAATCCGTTCCAACTGCACTAATCGCGCCGGCATCTCCTCTCAAGCCGATTTCATCGGTGATATCCGTGAAAGTGCCATTTCCATTGTTGCGCCACATCTGGTTCAACCCCAACACCACCCCGCCGACCATAGCCACCTTTTGCGTAATGTATAGATCGAGGTCGCCGTCGTGGTCGTAATCAATGAAGGTAAGGCCTTCGGGAGAGCTGCTCTTAATTCCCGCTGCATCCACCACATTCTTAAATGTCCCGTTCTTTTCGTTATGCAGCAGGAGAAAACCGGTGCTGGAACTCACGGCCAGATCGGCAAAGCCGTCATTGTCGTAGTCGCCAGCCGTGCAGCCGATTGCGTGAATGGTTGGGTCTAGACCGGCTTTTTTTGTGACGTCTTCAAATTTCCCATTGCCGAGATTGTGATAAAGCGACAGCCCGCCGTGTGCACCGTTGTCAGCGAGGAAGAGGTCAAGCTTCCCGTCATTGTCGTAATCGAGGAAACACGCCCCCGCGCCTGGCTCAAAAAGAGGCTTGGTCAAATAGACTGGCGGGTCAGGATTTGAAACGATCCCCGCCTGCTCGGTTACATTTACAAATTTCACCGCAATCGCCGGAGGCACTTTTTCAACCACGCCCGGCGACTCTTCTACTCGCGAATATTGTCCTTGTTCTCCATACGCCAGGGTGATGGCCGACCCCAGCTTGTTCTGGGTGATGTACTGAAAACGCTTCAGGTGTTCACGCGCGGTGGTCGAATCTCCGGACTGCTGGTAGGCGCGGGAGAGTCCGAACTCGGCGGAGGCGTGCAGCGGGTTCAGCTTGATGGCATGTTGAAAAGCATCGATCACCTGGGGAAACTGCTTGAGCTGAGCGTGGGCTGTGCCAAGGAAATACCAGTTGTCGGCGTCGTTGGAATCAATCTCTGCAACTTTGCGGAAGGCATCTACCGCGGCTTGCGAGTCGCTATTGTTCTTGTAAAGGAGGCCGAGGTTGTACCAGACGTGCGCATCTTTGGGGCTTGTTTTCGCGGCTTCTTCCAGAAGCTTCCTGGCTTCGTCTGCTTTGCCGTTGTTCAGCAGGGCAATGCCTCTGTTGATGCTCGCGACTGACAGCTTGGGATCAAGCTCTGCGGCCTCGGTAAATGCCTTCAGCCCTTTATCAAAAAGCTGCTGATTCATGTAGGCGGCGCCTAGGTTGTTGAGGCGGGCGGCTTCTTTGGTCTTGTCTTGGGGCTCGGGGGCTGCCGCGAAAATGACAGCCAGGAAAAGGGCGCCTGCACAAACGAGGGACAATCGCCGGAGCATACAGGAAAAGTAAACCACAGAGGAGGCCGAACGGCTAGGGATAGAGCGCTGAATGTTGAAGTATTACCCCACTTTGTCATTCCGACGAGGAGCGAAGCGACAAGGAGGAATCTGCTCTCCTGGACAGCGCCACAAAGCTGCCGGGCAAAAGCAGATTCCTCCTCGTCGCTGCGCGACTTGTCGGAATGACAAAGGCTAGACGGGCGGTTGCCTCCATCCGCCGCATTCTTTTTCAAGAACCTCGGCGACGGACAAGACCAACTCTTCTTCCCATGGATGCGCGGAAATTTGGACGCCAATCGGCAAGCCTGTTTCCGACTTCCCGACTGGTACGGATAGGGCCGGCGTTCCTAATAAATTGAACCACTCCGTATAGCTCCAGGCATCGAGGTATTCGACCGCGCGGCCATCCACCTGCCAACTGCGTTCGCCGTGATGAAATGCAGGGACCGCCGCTGTCGGACACAGTAGGATGGGAAATTCACGCATCTGTTGGAAAATTTTCAGACGGATTACATCGCGCTGTATCCAGGCATCGAGCAGGGACTCGCCGGTGTGGGAAGGCTCTTCCGCCGCGCGTGCCAGGAACTGCTTGAGCGTTGGACTCAGTTCTGCCTCATGGCCTTGGGTCATTGGCCGAAGCAACATGCCTCCGGCAATTCCAAAAAACTTCCACCATGTCCGGCGGGCTTCCTCAAGACCATCGGGCCGGAATGGTTCGACCTTGAACCCGCCGCTGGTTAACGCTTCCACAGCGGTGCGGACTGCGGCGCGAGTCTCGGAGGTCACCGGAGTTCGGCCATCATCTTCGAAATATCCGATGCGCAGTTTCCTCAAAGCATCGGAAGCGGGCCAGCGAACCGGCACGGGCGCGGCCGACGTATCGCCGATATCGGGCCCTTGCATGACTTCAAAGAGAATTTTCAAATCTCCAACCGTGCGCGCCATCGGTCCAACCACACCAATCAAAGCGAACGGCCCAACCGAATCCGGAAAGTGTCCGGTCGCCGGAATGCGCCCGGGAGTCGGCTTGAGCCCGCAGATTCCGCTGAAGTGCGCGGGAACGCGGATGGAGCCGCCGCCATCGCTGCCTACGCCTCCGGCAGAGCAGCCCGAAGCGATCGCGGCGGCTTCACCTCCGCTGGAACCACCGGCCGTGCGGGATAAGTCCCACGGATTATTGGTGCGGCCGTAGAGCGCGTTGTCGGTCTCCCACGCCATCAGAAATTCCGGAGTGTTTGTAGTGCCAAGGACAATCGCCCCGGCATTTCGCAGACGCGTTACCAGGGATGCATCATGATTCGCCACGATACCTGCGCGGAGCTTGCTGCCGGCTTCGCATCGCATCCCCGCGACTGCAATCGAACTTTTTATGCTGATTGGCACTCCATGCAGGGGACCGAGCGGCAGTCCCCGCTGCACCGCCGACTCAGCCTCTTTGGCCTGACGCCGCGCTCGCTCCGCATCGATTTCCACAAAAGCGTTCAATTTTGGATTCAGCCGTTCGATCTGTGCCAGGTGTGCTTCCACCAGCTCAACCGGAGACAACTGCCAGCTGCGAATTCGATCAGCCATCACTGCCGCGGAGAGAAAATTGAGGTCCGCCATGAGATTTGCCATTGGCTAGAATACCCAAAAGGAGTCGTCATGGCACCGAATCACGCGCCCCGGTTTTTGCAGATCGTCCAGGATGCCAAGAAGCGTGTCCGCGAAGTTAGCGTGGATGAAGTTAAGAGGAAACTGGACCTTGGCGAGAAATTTCAGCTAGTGGACGTACGCGAAGAAAGTGAATACGCCAAAGACCACTTGCCTGGGGCCATTCATTTAGGAAAGGGGGTGATCGAGCGCGATGTGGAGGCACGTGTGCCGGATTTGAACGCGCCCTTGGTGCTGTATTGTGGCGGTGGGTTCCGCTCAGCCCTGGCGGCCGACAATCTGCAAAAGATGGGTTACACCAACGTGCTTTCGATGGACGGCGGCATACGCGACTGGCGCGAGAAAGGCCTTCCCCTAACCCAGGATTAGAAAGTTATTAGAAGCCGCTAGCGTGAATTCCTATCTTGTCCCACCTTCGTAACTTGCGGCGTTCATGCGATCGGCGCAGCATGCCGTTAAAGCATTTGGTGTAAATTTTTGTGAAGCAATCTATCCTGCTGGTTGACGACAGCAAATTTCTGCGAAGAGCGAACGAACTGGCGCTGATCAAAGCGGGCTTTGGTGTATGCAGCGCGGGAGATGGCGAGGAGGGTCTGCGGATAGCGCGAGAGAAGTTGCCCGATCTGATTGTACTGGACATGATGCTGCCGAAACTCTCTGGACCGCAACTTCTGGACGCGTTAAAGAAAGACAGCACGACACAACATATTCCCGTTATTGTACTGAGCAGTCTCCCGCAAAAGAATGAAGAGAAGCTGAAGCAAGGCGGCGCTGCTGCTTACTTTGAAAAGGCAACTCTCGGAGTGGAAAGCGGCTCGACGGCGCTGATCCACGCAATTGAAGATGTGCTTCGCAACTCCCAGGCCACGAGCGCTACCGCTTCCCGCTAGTCATAACTCCT
>CAZETZ010000016.1:17076-47175 GCA_964514735.1 uncultured Acidobacteriaceae bacterium
CCCGGCCGTCACTGCGGAGTTTTTCAATTGCGTCCACGAAAACCGGATTTCCCCATGGCCCGATCAAGCGCCAGTTTTTCGGCAGCCGTCAGCTCTCGCGATTGTCCCTTGGCCAGCTTTCCCAATGGCAAGGGCCCAATCGCAACCCGCACTAACCGCAGAACCTCGATTCCGTGGTGCTCCAGCAAACGTCGAATATGCCGATTCTTGCCTTCATCGAGCACAATTTCCAGCCAGGAATTCTTTCGCCCGCAGCGGAGCAATCTGGCGTCTCGGACCCGTAAATATTCGCCGCCCGTTACTTGGGCGCCCTGGCGAAGCGATTCGAGCAGGGGATGATCGGCCACGACTCCCACTTGCACATGATAGGTCTTGCTGAGATGGGTTTCCGGGGCAAGAAGCCTGGCTGCCCACTCGGAATCGTTGGTCAACAAAATCAGGCCCTCACTGGCTTTGTCCAGGCGCCCGACCGGGCGGAGATGAGGAATATCTTTGCTCAGGCAGTCGTATACAGTCGGCCGTCCCTTTTCATCGGAAGCGGTAGTTACTACTCCACGCGGCTTGTTGAGAACAAAGCAACGCTTTCGATCTTCCTGAATCAAGCGGCCATCCACTTGTATTGTGTCTCTGCCCAAGTTGATGGGGGATTCTGGATTGCGGCAAACCGAACCATTCAGCTGAACTCGTCCGTCCCGTATGAGTCCGAATGCAGTCGAGCGTGAACAATACCCCATCTTGGAGAGAGCTCGAGCCAATCCGGTCCGACGGGCGTGTGTGCTGGGGGTCACGATGGCAAGCGTGGCTGAATGCGAAGACGCCGGATCGAATCCCGAGAGGTTGCGTGACCCGCCATTCGTTAACTCCTTTGCCTGCAAGCTCCATTACGAAAATAACCTAGACTGATACTACTAATAAATAGTTTTAATTTCCGCGCTTCTGCCGGGGACGATAGAGTGACAGGGGCGCGAATCAGCCTCGGCATGACTACAGTTTCATCCCCGATCAATGAATTGCGCGACCTTTATATGGAGGGGTCGGCGCGCATCCAGCAGGAGTTCGCCCGGACCGGCGACGGAAAAGCGGCGGTTGCGCAACGCACGGCGCTGGTGGAGGGTCTTGCGCTGCGATTGTGGAAAGAGTGGATTTCGCCGGAGCAAAACGGGCCAGCTGGATTCGCTTTGATCGCCATTGGGGGTTTTGGGCGGGGCTGGCTGTTTCCACATTCCGATATCGACCTTCTCCTGCTGCATGAGGAAAGCGGCGGTGAAGGCAAATATCGGGACAAGGTAAGGAATTTTTCCCAGGCGCTTTGGGACCTGCGGCTGAAGCTCAGCCCTACCACGCGCACGCTGGCGGAATGCGACCGGTTCGACAGCAGCAATGTTGAGTTCACGATTTCCCTGTTGGATTGCCGCTACCTTGCCGGAGACCATGATTTGTTCCTCAAGCTCCGCAACAAGCTGATTCCAAAATTGGTGATGCGCGAGTCGCAGTCCCTGGTGCAGAGCCTGGCCGAGGTCACGCGCACCCGCCACGGCAAGTACGGCAACACCGTGTTTCATCTCGAACCGAACATTAAAGAAGCTCCCGGGGGAATTCGCGATTACAACGTGGCCTGCTGGCTGGCGTTGATCTCCGCCATGGATAAATTGCGCGACTGGCCGGAGACGGGATCGCTTCTGACCGCGAGCGTGCGCAAGCAGTTTGAACCCGCCCTGGACTTTCTGTTTGCCGTACGCTGCTTTCTGCGTTTCCGCCACGGACGCGACGACAATATTTTAGTTTGGGACGCGCAGGACGAGGCGGCTGAACGAAAGATCGGCGCGCCAGATGCTGGGCCGCTTAAAGCCGCGGATTGGATGCGAATCTACTTCGGACACGCGCGCGCGGTTTTTCGCGTGGCCAGGCAACTTCTGGAAGAGATCCCGGCGGCGCGTTCCTCGCTCTACCGGCAATTTCAGAACTGGCGTTCGCGGCTTTCCAATGCCGATTATTCCGTTGTGGATGGGCTCATTTTCATGCAGCAGCCTGCGTCTCTGCAGGACCCAGGGAAGTTGTTGCTGACCTTTCAGTTCATGGCCCACCACGGCCTCCGGCTCAGTACAACGACCGAACACCGGATTGAGAATGTTCTGCCCTCACTGGCAGCGACGCCTCCTCAGGGGGCGGAGCTGTGGATGTATCTGCGGGAAATTCTGCTGGAACCACACGCGGCAGAAGCGCTGCGCGAGATGCATTCCTTGCATCTGCTGACCATGCTGTTGCCGGAAATGAAGTTGATCGATTCGCTGGTGGTGCGCGATTTTTACCACCGTTTCACCGTGGATGAGCATACCTTCCTCACCATTGAAAGCCTGCACCGCGCCAGTCAGTCACAATCGGAGTGGGACAAGCGATACGGAGACATTCTGGGCGAACTGGAGCAACCGGAACTGCTTTATCTTGCGCTCCTGCTCCATGATCTGGGCAAAGGAACTCCCAGCGAGAGCCATGTGGCAGCCAGCCTGGAAATCGCCGAACCAGTTCTGGAGCGGCTTGACCTGAGCCCGGAAGAGAGCGCGATTGTGCGGTTTTTGATTGGCAGTCACCTGGATGTTTCCGCAACTCTGCGCCGCGACATCTTCGATCCCGAGACCATCAAGGCCTTTGCCGAAAAGATGGGCACGCAGGAGCGGCTCAAAATGCTTTGCCTGCTCACCTACGCGGACATTAAAGCGGTAAACCCGGAAGCGCTTACGCCCTGGAAAGCGGAGACAGTTTGGCAGCTCTACATCGGGGCCTCCAACTACCTCAGCCACAGCGTGGACCAGCGGCTGCATGTGGAAGCCAACGACGCGAGCCTGGCGCAATTGCATGCCCTGGTCCCCAGCTCGGGCAAGAAACTCAAGAGCTATCTGGAGGGGCTGCCAAAGCGCTATTTACGCGCCTACTCTCCGGAGGAAATTCTTCGCCACGTGGACATGGCCGGAAACCTGGGCCAGGACTCGGTCCAGCTCGACTTGCGCCGCGGACGGCACTGGTATGAACTCACCCTGGTGACCACCGACCGGCCGTTCCTGTTCGCCAACGTGGCCGGCGCTCTGGCCGCGTGGGGCATGAACATTGTAAAGGCGAATGCCTTCTCGAACCAGGCGGGGGTGGTGGTCGACACTTTCTTTTTCACAGATTCTTTTCGCACCCTGGAATTGAATCTTCCGGAGTGGGAGCGTTTCAAAATCAGCATTGCCGACGTCCTGCACGGCCAGGCCGATCTGGAACGCATGTTGCGAGACCGCATGCGCTCCTACAAGAGCGCCATCGCCAAAGTCAAAGTGGATACGCGGATTGAATTTGACGACGGCTGCTCTTCCACCAGCACGCTGATTCAGGTGATCGCGCAGGACCGGCCCGGGCTTTTGCATCGCATCAGTTCGCGCTTTTCGCATCAGAAGTGCAACATTGAGATCGCGTTGATCGATACCGAAGGACAGATGGCGATTGACGTGTTCTATCTGACGTCCGAGGGAACGAAACTGTCGGAAGAACATGAGCGGCAATTGAAGTCCGATTTGATGGAAGAGTTGTCGGCTGCTTAGGGTTTGCCTTCCGGCGCTAATGCGCGAGAATTCCCTTTAATGCTCACAGCACAACGATAGTCATGCCCGCGCGATTACTTCAGGCCCACTCCATACAGATAGTCGTAGGTATTTCCTCCACCCCATGGCAAGGTCGCGGTAAAGGACGAGAACAAGACCGCCCGGTCCATGAAAGTCACAAACACATCCTGCTGAGAATTTGCGGTTGTGATGCGAAACGTAAACAGCCCGTAGCAGGGGTCCTGGAGTTGTTGCGCGGAACCGTATAGATAGGCGGTGTCCGCTACCGGGGTCAAGGTAGCTTGTACCAACGTGTTGCTCTGGGCGTCCTGAACTGTTACCTGCCCCGTGCTACCGATTACCAAGGTGGCTTTCCCCAGACTTGGCGTACCGGTTTCCAGATTACCTTGCCCGGTGGTGGCCCCGGTTTTTTTATAGAAGATGGCTTTGTAAGTCCCGGCGAAATTGGGATCGAAATTCTTGGATGTGGCTTTCTTCAGGCCCAGGATGGCCCCGTTTGGCGTGTCCACGGCAAAGATTCCGTTGGGTGTGCCGAAAATGTAGTCGAAGCTACCGCCGTCGTCAGCCAGCTTCATGAAGGAGCCGGAGGGGTCGGATTGAAACAGGCTGGCATCAAAACCTCCCTGATTGAAGGGGTTGGCAGATTGCCCTTGCGCGCCGTAAGGCCAATAACTGGAAATGGTGACGCCTCCCTGCGCATTCATGATGGCTGAACCTGCTTCCAGACCTCCGGAAGCGGTGCGGAACTGCATGTAGTTAAAACCGTGGCCTGCCCAGGTGGACATGGAAATACTGCCCTTCTGAACCGCCGTGATGAGCGCGGGGGCATCGTGAGTTGGACCGGTTTTTGCCGCTTGCACTAGAAGCGCATAGTTCGGCACCTCGTAGGCGGCAATCAGATTTCCCGTGGGATCACTCAGAGTGTAGGTGCCGTCGCTGTTGACGGTATAGGGAACCGTGCCGCTGTCGCCGTTGGAAATATTGGTGTACGACAGAGTGCTGGAAGCTGGATCGAGGGTAATCGCGAGAAAATCTCCTACCGAAGCAGTCCCGTTATAAGAACGGGCCGCATTGGGAACGGGGTTATTAGACAATGACTGGTTGGTACAGGAAGAAGAAAAAAGCGCCAGCCATAGAAGAGTACAAACACGAAGTTTCATGGGGGGAGGGCTCCTGGTAATTGGAGTTCAGTTCGGAGGAGGTATCGGCAGGAGGATGAAAAAACTTTAGTGTCCGCCCAAGCAATCGCCGGTAGCCCCGGTGAGCTTCAATTGAAGGTTACGTCCCGGCGTGACTGAAGTTACAAGAGAGATTGAGCTACAGTCGGCAACTGTCCAACTCGCCCCCGCACTGAGAAGCTCTGTTGGCGAAGAAATCGGAAGCAACCCAATCACGCGTGCGCCGGCCGCCTTGCCGGCGCGCACGCCGGCGGGCGCATCCTCGATAACGACGCAATCGCTTGCTGGAATTCCCAGCAACGCCGCGCCTTTCAAATACGGTTCGGGGTGAGGTTTGCCATTCTGGATGTCATTGGAGGTTATGAATTTTTCCGGCACAGGCAGTCCGGCTGCGCGAATACGGACTTCCGCCAAAATGCGCGTGCAGGAGGTCACGATGGTCCATGGCGACTGGGAGAGAGATTGCAGCAAAGCGCGCGCCCCAGGCGCAGCCACCACGCCTTCTAGGTCTTCGATCTCACGGCGTTCGACTTCGCGGTTTTCTGCCTCGTAATCGGACCCCGGCAAGAGTTCGCGGATGGTAGAGAGGCTGGGCCGGCCGTGGGCGCGGCGTACTACTTGTTCGGGATCGAATCCACGTTGGCGGGCCCAGTGCGTCCAAACCCGCTCCACTGCGGGCGTGGAATCAACCAGGACCCCATCCAAATCAAACAAAAGCGCGCGACAGGAAATTTGAGTCACGTATTAACATAACAAACTCCTTGGGATGAATCATGCTGGGGGAGGATTGCTATTTGAAATGTAAGCGATTACAGTGTTGCAGGCTGTTTGGGGATGGCACTTTTGGTCTGGCCGCGCACTCGCATTGCAGACTATTCTGCCGAAGGGACATAACTTTGTGACACTAGCGCCGATTGACTGGCTCATTATGTTGCTGTACTTCGCTTTCGTTCTGGGAATCGGCTTTGCCCTCAAGCGCTATGTGAAAACCAGTTCGGACTTTTTCCTGGCAGGGCGTTCGTTGCCGGCCTGGATCTGCGGACTGGCATTTATTTCCGCCAATCTGGGCGCCCAGGAAGTCATCGGCATGGCTGCTTCCGGGGCCAAGTACGGCATCGCCACGAGTCATTTCTATTGGATTGGGGCCATCCCGGCGATGGTGTTCGTTGGCCTCTTCATGATGCCGTTCTATTACGGCTCGCGGGCGCGCTCGGTGCCGGAGTATCTGCGTCTGCGCTTCGATGAAAAGACCCGTGGATTCAACGCGATTTCTTTTGCCGTGATGACGGTCTTCTCCTCGGGAATTTCCATGTACGCCATGGCGAAACTGATCCAGGTCATGCACATGTTTGACAGCACGCTGGCTAGATTTGGCTTGCCGGTCTCGTGGAGCTTTCACGTCAGCATTTTTGCCTCGGCGGTGATCGTGCTGGCGTACATCCTGTTGGGTGGGTTGACCAGCGCGATTTACAACGAAGTCTTGCAGTTTTTTCTCATCGTGGCGGGTTTTTTCCCGCTGGTCATGCTGGGTTTGAAAAACGTCGGCGGATGGAGTGGGCTGAAGCAGCAGTTGCCCTCGGCCTTCACCCATTCGTGGCAGGGCATGACTAATGCGCACACCAACCCGCTGGGAGTCGAAGTTTTCGGACTAGTCATGGGGCTGGGGTTCGTGCTTTCGTTTGGCTACTGGTGCACCGATTTTCTGGTGGTACAGCGTGCCATGGCGGCGGACTCCATGATCGCCGCGCGGCGGACTCCGTTGATTGCCGCTTTGCCGAAGATGGTGTTTCCGGTGCTGGTCATTCTGCCTGGATTGATTGCCATCGCGCTGCCAACGCCAACGGTGAGCAGCGTAAATGCCAGCAGCTCGGCGCCTATCGTGATGAATGCGGCGGGCAAAGGCCTGATTCCCGCAAAGGTGGATGAAACCACCGGCGCGCCCAAGCTCGATGCGGACGGGAAGCCAGTGCTGGATTATGACCTGGCCATCCCCAACATGCTGCTGCACTACTTCCCCACCGGAATTCTGGGGCTGGGACTCACCGCGCTGCTGGCCAGTTTCATGTCCGGGATGGCGGGCAACGTGACTGCGTTTAATACAGTGTGGACCTACGACATCTACCAGTCCTATCTCAACAAAGGCGCCAGCGACGAACACTATCTTTGGATGGGAAGAATGTCGACGGTCTTCGGCATTCTGATTTCCATTGCCGCCGCCTACGCCGCCACCCGCTTCAACAACATCATGGATTTTCTCCAGCTGGTGTTTGCCTTCGTGAACGCGCCGCTTTTTGCTACTTTTCTACTGGGCATGTTCTGGAAACGCACCAGTGGACATGGCGCGTTCTTCGGCCTGCTTTCGGGCACGACCGCGGCGGCTTTGCACCATGGATTGACGCTCCCAGCCGGCGCGGTGGCTGGAATCAAGGGTGGCTGGATTACCAGCATTCATAGCTATCCCAGCGAAATGGCGCAGAATTTCTGGACGGCGATTTGGGCGTGGTCGGCTTGTTTTGCGATTACGATCCTGATCAGTCTTGCGACCAAGCCGCGAAAAGAAGAGGAGCTGAAAGGTTTGGTGTATTCGCTCACCGAACGCCCCAGTGAGGGACACTTGCCTTTCTACAAGCGACCGCTGGCCCTGGGGCTTCTGGTTCTGGCCCTTGTGCTGGTGCTAAATTTGATCTTCTGGTAGGAGGAAATTTTGGGACTGGATATCCGTTTGCCTATCGGCGTATTCTTCGCGCTCATCGGACTGGTGTTGACGGGATATGGCTTGCTTGGCAATAAGGCGATCTATGAACAATCGTTGGGCATCAACGTCAACCTGGAATGGGGCGCCGTTTTGCTGGTCTTCGGTTTGATCATGGCCTTCGCCGGACGAAAAACCGCCAAGCAGTAACAACCCCAATCTTTGTTCCATATTGCCCGCATGACCCGCCGAATGACTCTTCCGGAGAACTTTTCTCAACGCTACAAGACCATGCCCAGACTCTTCCGCGCTCCGGGAAGAGTGAACCTGATTGGAGAACACACCGACTATAACGACGGATTTGTATTCCCGGCAGCCATTGACTTTTATACTCAGGTGGCCGCGGCGGCGCGGCCCGACCGCAAGCTTGTGGTTTACTCGGAGAATTATCGGGAGGAAGTCGAGATTAATTTGCAGAATTCCGCGTTGAAGGCGCGAAAGCACTGGAGTGACTACGTTTGCGGCGTGGCCTTGATGTTGCTTGCGGACGGACATGAGATCGCAGGCGCAAATCTACTCATCGAAAGCAACGTGCCGCTCGGAGCTGGGCTGAGTTCGTCCGCCGCTCTGGAAGTTGCCGTGGCCTCGGCGCTGTTGGGAATTTCGGGGGCCTCCATGGCCCCCTTGCGGCTTGCGCAACTTTGCCAGCGGGCGGAAAACGATTTTGTGGGCGCGCGTTGCGGCATCATGGACCAGTTTATTTCGGTCCATGCCAAGCCAGACACAGCATTGCTGCTGGATTGCCGGTCGCTCGAGTATCAGGTGTTCCCGATCGCTTCCGGTTATGCTTTGGTTGCCTGCAATACCATGGTGAAGCACGACCTGGCCAGCGGCGCCTACAATCAGCGGCGTGCCGAGTGCGAAGAAGGCGTGCGCCTTCTGGCCGAGTTCCTTCCAAATGTGCATGCGCTGCGGAATGTGACAGCAGAGGAGCTTGAGCGATACCGCAAAAAATTGCCCGATACGGTTTTGAAGCGTTGCCGCCATGTGGTCACCGAGAACGAGCGCGTGATCCAGTCGGCAATCTGCCTCAGAAATCACGACACCGCCGGCTTCGGACGGTTAATGGCGGAATCGCACCGCAGCCTGCGCGACGATTACGAAGTGAGTTGCGCCGAGCTGGATTTGATGGTCGAGATCGCGCGCCGGGCTGAAGGAGTGGTGGGTTCGCGCATGACCGGAGGAGGCTTCGGAGGTTGTACCATTAACCTGGTGCGGTCCGAATACGTCCCCCAATTTCGCGACATGGTGTCAGCTGAATATCACAAACAGACGGGGCGGCTTCCAGAAATTTATATTTCCCGCCCCGCCGGCGGCGCGGAGGAAATTCCAACATCCGGCGTCGCCTTGGAAGCATAGGTGCCGATGGCGAAGCTCGATCTCCTGCAACATCCCCACCGCCGATTTAATCCTCTGACCCGCGAATGGATCCTGGTTTCTCCGCATCGCACGCAACGGCCCTGGCAAGGACAAACCGAAGCCGCCAGTACCGCGCCGGAGCTCCAATATGATCCGCAGTGCTACATGTGTCCGGGAAACCTGCGGGCCAGTGGCGCGCGCACGCCAAAATACGAAAATGTTTTCGTGTTCGACAACGACTATCCTTCGCTGCTGCCCGGCACCCCGCAGACAGACTTCAAGCAAGGCGAACTAATCCTGGCGCGCGGCGAGCCCGGAATCTGCCGGGTCATCTGCTTTTCTCCGCGCCATGATTTGACCATTGCCCGGATGGCGAAGCGGGAGATTGAACTGGTTGTGGACGCCTGGACGGTGGAGTACCGGAAACTCAGCGCCACCCCTCCGATCCAGTACGTGCAAATCTTTGAAAATCGCGGCGCCATGATGGGATGCAGCAATCCGCATCCCCATTGCCAGATTTGGGCCACCGCCAGCATCCCGACCTATCCAACCGTGGAGCAACAGTCGTTGCAGGAGTACGCGCATGCGCATCATTCCTGCTTGCTGTGCGATTACCTGAAAAACGAGATCGACTTAAAAGAGCGGACCGTCTGCGAGAATGACGGGTTCTTGGTGGTGGTCCCCTTCTGGGCGACCTGGCCCTTCGAAACCCTGGTCCTGAGCAAACGGCATGTTGGCGACATGGCCGCGCTCACCGTCGAGGAGCGCCCGGCGCTGGCGGACATCCTGAAGCGCATCACGGTGCGATACGACAATTTGTTTCGGACATCGTTCCCCTACTCGATGGGGTTTCACCAACGCCCCAGCGATTCTGCGCACCCGGAATGGCACTTTCATGCTCACTTTTACCCGCCGCTGCTGCGCTCGGCGACCATCCGCAAGTTTATTGTGGGATACGAACTGCTGGCCGCGGCGCAACGCGACATCACGCCGGAGAGCGCGGCAGAGAGATTGCGGGGGCTGCCGGAAATTCATTTTGCGGATGCACCAACCCGCGCCTGATCATTGCGCTGGCGTCCCTGGTGTTGCCTCCATCCAAGGTTAGCGACGCTGGTATATTCGGCGATGTCTGCTGGGAATTCATAGCGGCGAACGACCGGCTTGCTCCCTTCCGTTACGAGGGCGAGGGCTACACCCGGTTCGCTCAAATCGACAAAGTTCCAGGATTGGCGACAACCGCGGATTTCGCTTTCGCAAAGCATTGATTGATCGGTATCAATACCGGTCCGCACCTTGTCCGGCGGAAAACCGAAGCCAACTCCAACGGCCTTCAAGAACGCCTCCTTACGCGTCCAATATGCGAAGAAAACCGCGCTCCTCTCCTGGGACGGCAACGCCAGAATGACGCGGGCTTCGCTTGGCGCAAAGAAGCGCCGGGCCAAATCTTCCACCTCAAGGCCGGAAGTAATCACTTCCGCATCTATCCCTACTCGGCCTGTCGATGAGACCGCAACGAAAGCTAAGTTCTCCGAGTGGGTGAGATTGAAGAAGATTTTGCCGCCCGCCACGTGCGGCTTTCCATGCGCGTCTGTCCAGAATTCCAAAGATTGTGGCTCAGACTGAAGATAAGCCGCCAGAACGCAACGCAGTGCCCCTCGCGCAACCACCCAGGCACTGCTCAACTCAGTCGTCAAGAAACGCTTTGCCCGTTCTCGCTCCCGTGGCGAAAGGCTGGCAGCGAAGCGACTTTGTTCGCCCCGGGTACATTTCAACGGAATTCGCCAAACGTGTACTTCACCGGACATGTCATCCCCACGTATTCGCTTGGCCGCGTTCACTCTGGCACCTCTTTTTGGAACGCTCGAGGAGCAGCCGACTCACATCCCTCTCATCCAGGACCTTCGGGTGGCCAAGGAGATTGGTGGTCAAGGCAATCCGGGCACAGTGTTCGACGGCCTCCATATTGAAATAAGCTTGTCGAAGGGTTTCTCCATAGGTCACGACGCCATGATTTTCCAACAGGATCGCCGAGTGACTCTCGATGAAAGGTTGGACCGATTGGCTGAGTTCCTCGCTACCGGGATGCGCATAGGGTGCGAGAGGCACTTTGCCAAGGGTCAAGACCAACTCGGAGCAAATCGGATCCGTGAGTCCCAAACCTGAAGAGGCGAATCCGGTGGCGGTACAGGGATGAGCGTGCACGACCCCGCCGACATCGCTGCGCGTGGCGTAGATGGTCAGATGCAATTGAATTTCGCTGGAGGGCTGCGCGTTACCGCTGACTCGATGGCCATTGAGGTTGACCACGACCATGTCCTCCGGCTTCATAAGCCCCTTACTTACGCCGGTCGGAGTGGTAAGCACGCGCTCACGATCTAAGCGAACGGAGAGGTTTCCGTCCGTCCCGGAGACATAGTGCCTCTCGTGCAGCATGCGTCCGAAAAAGGCGAGGTCGCGGCGATAGGCGCTTTCCCGCGCATCCTCGCCGGGTTGCCAGTCACCGGTATACCGAGAGAGAGTTGACATTCCCGCCGTTCCTGAACTCACATGCCTTGGCCTTTTCCCCTTCGATGAAAGACGGTTATGCGCTATGTATGTTAAAGGCTGCTCGCTTCATGGCTGCACCGCTGTATGGGCGACGGTTGATCCGCTACGCCGCACAAATGGACAAAGCACTTTCTTTCCGGACGCAACCGAAGAACGTCGCCGAATTCCGATGAATCTGGAATTAGGCTGAAATACTCAATCGGGACGGGATTTCCAGAGTTGTTCGTTCTGACTCTAGAAACTGGACGATCTCCTGACTGAACGCCGCCGAATTCTCCCAACTCATAAAATGAGGAGCGCCTTTGATCAGCGCCAATTTGCAATCCCTGATCCCTGCGGCCAATTCCACCGCCAGGGTCCGACTCACGACCCGGTCTTCCTCGCCGTGAAGTACGAGGGTTGGACAACGGATCGCGGCCAGCCGCAACGTGGAATCGTGACGAATACCGCTGTCGCTTTGGTACACAAACGATTGCGAATCTTGCAGGTTCAGGTGAAAGAACGTCCTTAGTTGGTCCAATTCACCGTTGGTGTCCGCGACATAGTCCGTGGAAAACAGATACGGCAGGCAAGCATCGAACAACTCTTCCATACCTTGAGTCACCGCTATGGTTTGCCACCGCCGAATCAATTCACACATTGGGCCATCTGCTTTTGCGTAACTGGACGCCAGAACCAGGTGATCGACCAGCTCCGGATGGTTTGCTCCCAGAACCTGCGCAATGAGGCCGCCAAGCGCGAGCCCTACGACGTGGGTCCGCCGCACTCCAAGATGTTTCAACAAAGCAGCCGCGTCTTCCGCTGCTTGCTGGGTGGAACAATTCTGGTCGCACGATGAGCTGAAGCCGGCGCCTCTGCTGTCAAACGTGATCACGCGAAAATGTTTTGCCAATTCCTGGGTTTGACGGCTCCAAAAGCTTGAATCGGCCCCCAGCGGACTGATCAGGAGCAAGTTCTCGCCGGTTCCGTGGCTTTCGTAGTAAATTTGCGCCCCATTGATTTTTGCCCGCTTGGTTTTCTTTCTTTTATAGAGATACTTGAGCACCAACGGGATCAAAGAACCGCGATCCGAGATACGGGAGAGTGCCCGGTCGGCGTCATAATCGCGCATTCCGTTTTCAAGCCAGGCTTTTTCATAGCGATAGGTGTAGGGGTCGAATTGAAACGAATAGGGAATGGCCCTGGGCTTTCTGCGTTTCAATAGAAGAATGACTACTTCACTGGCCACGAGCGAGGCGGCAAGCACCGTAGCGGAAGCCAGCGATGGCCCCGTCTTCTTTAGAAAGTTGGTGTTGGAAGAGCTCAGCGAAACATCGAAGTAGTCGATGTGGGCCAGGTTCGGCACTACACCGCACGCATAGCGGAGTTGTTTCTCGATCGCCAGCATTCCGGGTTCAATGCCGCAGTATTCTTCGAGGCCCATTCCCTCTGGATCAAAGACCTGCAGGCAACCGCTAAACCCCACCGGGGAACCCATCAAGATATAGAGGTTGCGTTGCCGCGCGGCCCGATGGAAGGCGAGGTGTGTTTCTATGGAGTAGAAATCAATGGAGTCCACAACGATATCGACGCCATCCAGAAGGTCTCCTGCGTTTTCCGGTTTAAACCCTTCGCGATAAACGGTTACCTGGGCCAGGGGATTGATGCGGCGTATCTCCTCGGCCATGACGTCCACTTTTGCTCTTCCGATGGTGTCGAGGAATGCTCCGTACTGACGATTCAGATTGGCGTGTTCGAAGGTATCGAAATCGGCGATGCGAAACCGGCTGACTCCCATTCTTGCCAGCATGATCGCCGTGTTACTTCCGATTCCTCCCATCCCGGCGATGGCAACCGTACATTGAGAAAGACGCTGCTGTTCTTGCGCGGTAATAATCCCAAGGTTTCGTGAAAAACAAGCGTTATAGAGGTCTTTCGCCATGAATCCCCGTTTCTGCCGCTACGATGGTTTGCTTGCACCAAAAACCGTGTTCGTCCAGATTTGCCTGCAACACTACAAACAATTGCGGATGCATTCCGGCCACGACCCTGTTGTATTGGGCGACTTGCGCGGAAACGGCCTTCCCCACCAGGACAAACACATCTCCCTGGGCATAGCGAAGGGCCCGATCGCAAAATGCATTCAGTTTTCGATCAGAGCTGTAGGGGGTTCGGCGGTAGAAGAACTTGCACTCATCGCGAAGAATCAATCGTTCCTCATCTAACGTAAGGTCCGCATCGAACCGGTCCACGACCGCTTTACCGATTTGACGTATTGCTTCTGGAACAATTTCGCGCTCGGGGGAAGGGTAGAGGGCGAACAAGCGATGAAACAGCGCGTACAGATAGGGGCTTTGCGTGATGGCCGTAGCAAAAACACGGTCATTCTGAAAATCCTCGTAGCATCGAGGATTTTGTAAAGTCACTCCCCAGAGGATCGCCAGAAGCACGGGCAGGAACCCTCTGCGTTGGGCTTCGGGTAACAGGCCAAGACTGCAGAGATGCACAATGGAACCTTGTGGCACATGCCAATCATTCACGGTCCCGGCCAAGCCTACAAGCTTTCCTGCGCGGCGGATCAGGACCAATGAATTTGCGTGATAAAGAGGACCGAGTTTGAAGTGGGCCCGCATGTGTTGCAGACTGGACATATCATCCCAGCCGCGCGAGCGGGTGGCGACATCCAGTACCTGCTCCTTGATCTCTTCCAGCAAATGCGGATATCTGCGGCATTCCTCCGGGACGACTTCGAGGTCGAAGTCTTCATAAGCGACCGCAATGCTGTTAGGAAACAACAGGTTGCTCATGTTCCTCCAGTTTATGGACCTGGATGCGGGCGGGACCCTGGTCCAGCACCTGAAGTCCATTGCGGATTCTTACCGGGTAATGGAGCCATCGATCTTCTTCCTTCAAATGGCCCCAGTCGCGTGTCATGATCTCCTCAAGGTTGGCGACACTTTTCACATCTCCCTTGAATCTGCCCGAGCGGTTGAAGAACGCATCGTCGTAGCATTGTTTGACACACGCCATACAGTCGATGCATTCCTCGGGATGTACCGCCACGACCTTATAAGTACCGGTTCGCTTTGCCGCAAATACGTTTCTCGGGCACACCAAGACGCATTGCATGCAATTGGTGCAACGCTCGGGGTCGATGACCGGATCGAAGAGACTCTCGTAGTCGCCGTGGGTCAACCAGTGCAGCGCGGTCGTTTTGTATACCGCGGAGCTTCCGCACCCATCGATTCCAATTAGAACTACCACTACCAGCGCAGTCACTTCCCAGAGCGCGAAGGTGAATGAAGACCATGACCTTAGCGCCCCTAGCCCGGCGATCGCGGCCACGATTACTCCTGCCACGGTGAGTGTTCGCTTCCAATGACGCTCTTCCGGGAGCCAATTCCAGCCACAGAACCAGAACATGTATGCGAATGCAATCAACGCCATTACGCCGAGGGTGTAACGCGGGACCGCGAGAAGGCCGATAGCGATGGTCATGCAATAGCAGCAGGTGTTGGCAAGCGCTTGCTCGAAGCGATCGCGCAGCCCAAACTGCACTTGAATCATGTCGTTGGTCCGCTTGTATCCGTTTCTGATGTATGCCGGAATGTCGTCTAAATGGGTGGGGCCCCATTTGATGTGAAAGCCGGTTTCCTGTTGCACCTTGCGGATGTCGACCCCCGGCGCCGCATACGGGGGAGCAATGATCTGGCGGTGCCGCACCACACCGTCAAGGTGGGCAACATTGATCGCGTCCACCACATCATGTTCCGTAAACTCGTTCATCCCCGCCGCGCACCACACATTGGACCCGCGAGAGTTCGCAACCAGCAAGTAACAATCCGTGCCTTGCAGGACGCGAAGCAGCCGTTCAACCACCAGGGTGTAATTGCCGCTGAGGAATACTGGAGAATTTGCGCTGGGGTTGCCAATGCGCTCGAGCCCAAGTTCTCTGGGAAAATTAAAGTTGCGAAAACAGGTATGAAATGTTTGCCACAAATAATCGCCGACTTTTTTCACTATTCCTCCAGGGCCGATCGTCGACTAAACTTGGGCCGGGACCGAAAAACACGGGTATTGCGCGTTGGCGCGGTTCGGTTTCGTAGCAGTGATTAGACAGAAGGAGGTAAAAAATGAAGTTTCCGACTGGGTGACCGCAAAACCCGCGCCGGTGACGCGCTGGGCAAGATTGCTGACCGGATAGTTGACCCGGCGTAGTAATAAGAACTGTGGAATCCAGGATACCCCCAGGACCACGCGGTAGATCATGCGCGCCACCCGGTTTTCCGGCCAAACTTCATCCGCAATAATCAAGCGTCCGCCCGGTCTAAGCAGGCGGAAACATTCCTGAACGATGTAGTCGAGATATTCGGCGCTGAACTCTCCCAGTACCATGGTGCACACGATCGAATCCAGACTTTCCGCGGGGACATGCTTGCGCAGTTGAGTGACGCTGTCTTTGATCAATGTCAGATTTTGCCCCAGCCCATTGCTGTCCGCTTTTTTTCTCGCGACCTCCAGCATGTAGCTGGAAATGTCCAGGCCGGTAACCACCGCTCCTCGTTTGAGGCAACGCAGGGCCAGCGTGCCGGTCCCACACCCCACATCCAGAACACGGTCCCCGGGCCCGATCATTTGGGAAATGCGGTCCTTGAGCTGGTCCAACCGCCCGGCAGTCATCAACTTGACCGCCCAGTCATAACGCTCCGGCGCCATCTCGACAAACTTCATCCAGCCATACATCAACATTGGGCCCGCTGCTCCCTTGAGCGCTATGCAACCAAGGTGGAGATGCCAAACTGCACTTCGCCTGAAACTGCGGGGCGCAGATCGTCCTTGGTGTAGAAGCGCTCGTATACATTCGTCCCGTAAGTCCGGCCTTTCTTTGTGAGGACCACGCGCGACGGTTCATTGATTAACAGGCCGTCGTCGACCAGCCCTTGCAATTCCCCGGGAAACATTTCCTCCATGGGGATGCCAAACCGCTCCTCAAATTCCTGCTTGCTGACTTCACACATTTTCAATCCGCGGATCATGACTCGCCGCATTTCCTGGTCCTTGCTCATGTGGGTGGCGAAGTCCATCACCGACTCGCCTTTTTCACTGCGTTCGATGTACTCGTGCAGCGGCTTGAGGTTGGTCCAGAGATGATTGTGCACCACGGACTTGGAAGAGACGCCAAATCCAATCATGGGCCAGGTCCGCCAATAAAAGTCGAGAAAACGGCAATAGCGTTTGGTCCTTTCCGGATGGTAATAGCCGCTGTTGCTGCGGGCGCGGAAACCTACCGCCTCAAGCTCATCGACGGCGTGAGCATACATCTGCACTTCGGTTTCGCCGTCCGGGAGGCCAAGTTTTCCCTTTTGCAACCAGTTGTAATAGGCAGTACCGGGCCAGATTTCCAGGCCATAAATAGTGATGCAGTCGGGATTGAGCGCAATTGCCTGGCTTACCGAATGTTTCCAAATTTCCAGAGTTAAGCCGGGCAACGGATAAATCAAGTCGATATTCAGGTGCTGACAACCGGCTTTGCGTATGGCTTCGTAGCCTGCATACACCGAACTTAAAGTGTGGGGACGGTTTGACTTCTTGAGGATTTCATCGTTGAAGCATTGCACCCCCATGCTGATGCGGGTGAAACCGCCCTCCAGCACCTGCTGGATTTTTTCGTAGCCAACCGATGCAGGGTCGAACTCGGCACAAACCTCGCAATCAGGCGAGATCTGAAAGTTGTCGCGACAGGCATTGTATATCTGGTTGAGCTGTGCGCCGGTCAGGACCCCTGGAGTACCCCCGCCAAAATAAATGGCTTCAATCTCGAATGCGGGGAAGGTCCGGTTTTGGGGAAAGCGCGCAATTTCCTTACACAAAGCCTCAACATATTGGGCCTGTGCGTCCGCCGACTTATCTGTATATACCGTATAGTCGCAAAAATGGCATTTCGTGCTACAGAAAGGAATATGAATGTAGATGGACCCTTTTTCCAATGCGAAAAACTTGTCCGGCGCGATGTACTTATATTTGAAAGGATACGTATGAATATTGCGTCGGACTTTGGTTAGCGTACTCATAGCTCCTCCGTAGAGCGGGTTAAGTCAGGGTTGCAGTTTGCCGGTTTGCGGTCACCAACTTGAAGTGATGGAAATGGGTTGCGTCACCTTCGCTTCCGGTACGCAAACTGCTCGTGACAGGCCGCCCGCAAGAAACAAACAGGTCATCCAGGCAGCGGCTTCCTTTCATGTACTGAGAATCCGCGGTGGCGAGCGAGCCGACTACTTGCTCCAGGAGGTCCTGCTGGTAACGGCAGGTATCTTCGTTGATTCCGCGCAAGCTACCGGTTGCAATATAGTTTTCCTGCCGGCAATTTCCCCCGCAGACATAGCGGGCCCAACATTGCGAACAGATGGGGTGCGCATCGACCGGAAGTGTCCAATCGCTGGTATCGCCGGTAAGGCCGGTTGCGCCGGTCCCTACCTGAAACTGCGTTTCGCCCACCAAGCGATGACACGGCATGATGGAGTCGTCAGGAGAGAAAGTAAAATAAGTTCCCCCTCCTCCACAAAAGCCCAAGGCCATTTTTCCTTCCAGCAGCATTTCTACGATTCGCTCGTACTCAAGGACGCCCCGGAATCGATTTCCATTGCCAAACATCGAAGGATAAATTTTGATCAGCTCGGCCAATTGCGACAGGAACTCCATATTCATGGTCGCTTCATGCTTGGCGGGCGGACTGGAGGCATTTGCGGGCTTTAGCTGGACCAATTCCGGCTTCCCGCCACACGTGCCCCCAGGTGAGGTGACGCCGGGATAAATCTGAAAATAATCGAAGATATTAAGGCGGTGAAGTTCGAGCACGTTCTCGACAAGCGAGGGAATGGAGGAAACCACGGTCATGCGGGCGACCATGGTGACCCCGTCCCCTGGTTCCCGCACCTTCATGCAATTGGCCATGATTCCCGCGAAAGAATCTTTACCCGATTTTGTGGGGCGGTTCTGATTGTGGGTAGCTGGGCCACCGTCGATGGAAACGGAAACGATAAAATTACGGGCATGAAACAACGAGACGGCATCATCCGGCAAGACCGTAAGATTGGTTGAAATACGATTGATGAATGAGATTCCTTCTTCATTCTTAATTCGATCGCTGCGCTCGCAGATCTCCTGGATGATGGGGAAATTCAACAGTGGTTCTCCCCCGAAGAATTCGAAACGTACCTTGCGGGAACGAGTGACGTGCTTGCGGATGAATTCAAAGATGTAGTCCACCGTTTGGATGTCCATCTTTTTATAGATCCGCCCATAGTCACCACCTTGGGCAAAGCAATAGGTGCAGGCCAAATTACACGCGCCGGTCAAATTGATATTAAGCGCGAGGTTGGCCCCGTCTTCGTAGCGGGAGGATGCCAGGCGTGAGCGGTGGGTGTCCTTCAATAGCCCGGACCGATCGAGCGCAACCCACTCTTGCGCTTCTGTTGCGGTCATCCGGTCGAGACCTTGCTCAAGCCGATGACCCAACTCGGTTGTGGTCATGAACACACGATGATTGCCCGCCAGGAAAACCATGGACCCCGAGGGACCGGCGTGCACAACTTTATAGTCGCGCCCATGGTGCCAAGACATCAATGGTTCGGACAACGGTTCACGCGCATGTGTGGCAGTCATTGGAGGCACTCAATCGTTTCGACTTCATTGGCTTCCGCGCAGGCTAGCCCGCGAGAGCCACCGTCCGCTGTTGTACTTGCCGGCCCGGATACATCGGCAGCGGCGAGATATCGGTCTGTGCTTTCCCTTGTTCTATAGACACCGTCGGGAAGTGAGCGCGGTCAAACACTTCGTGCAGGTTCGAGGAAACGGCAGGGGGACATGCGACCTCGCACCCAAGTTCATCGGACGATGCTTTGGCCACAATGAAGCGATAACTCTCGCTCGCCTCCAAGGGCACGCGCACCCATGCCGAGGGGCCTTTCGTGGACAGTCGCCGGCTGAAAATCGCCTCAGCCGCGCCGGAGCGGTTCTGCGCTTGAACATGGAGTGACCGGATATCTCCATGCCATGTGAACTTGTGCACTTGATCGATCGGCGATGGCGCATTCGATGCCGTTTGGGCAACCTGGTCCATCGGTTGCGGCTGCGCGGGTAATAGCCTGAAATGCGCATCCTGCCCGCATTGTGTGCAATGCCCTGCCTGGTCAAGGCCGATGAGTTTGGCGTTCAGGCCGTAGCGAGTGACAAGCAAGTTGTCGCATCCCGCGCAAAATGTGTTCGACCACGTAGTGTCATACACATTTCCCAGATAGACATGCTGAAGCCCCATCGCGATCCCGACCTTCCGCGCCTGTTCGAGCCGGTCTACGGGGGTCCGAATGCTGTCGCGCATTTTGTAGTCAGGATGAAACCGGACAAAGTGGACTGGGACGGACGAACTCAGGTTGGTCAGCACCCAGTCTGCGACCTTGCGCGCGGTTGCTTCGTCGTCGCTGATATCGGTGATCATCAGCGTGCTCACTTCCAGGTGCTTTCCGGCCCGGAAAACCTGCTTGGCACCATCCAACACCGGTTGCAACCACCCCGAGGTGTACTTCTTGTAGTACTCCGGATCGATCGACTTGACCGAGATCGAGAAAATGTCGATGTAAGGCAGGAGTTCCTCGATCGCTTCAGGGGTAATAAAGAAGGCGGATTTATATAGATTGATGAGACCTGCCTGTTGCGCCAGCTTTGCCGTGTCACGCACGAATTCGTGCCACACCACCGGGTCGTTATAGGTCCACGAGAGTACCCGAATGCCGTGACGTTTCGCCGTTTCTACAATTTGTTCTGGCGTGTAGTAATAGACATCTTTATCTTCCACGAATTTGGACTGCGAGGTTTTCCAGTTATGGCAATACTGGCAATTCAACATGCATCCCACGTTTCCCATGGAGAGAATGGGCTCACCGGGGGCGAAATGATTTACCGCCTCGGTTTCGATCGTTTCCTGCGTGAGATGTACGCTCTTGCCGTAGTTGAGCGTAACCAGCCGTCCGTTCCGATTTGCCCGGACGCCACAAAAACCGTGTTGCCCTTCTCGCATGGTGCAGTTACGCGGCGAAAGATGACAGCGGACAATTCCGCCGGGTAGCACTTCTTCCAAACGGGCAGGAGCACTGGATTCTTTCCATGATGTACTCACCGTTTCCTCCGTGCGAACGTCACCGTGACCCCGGTTTCGATGCGGTACAACAATCCGTGAGAGCCCTTATACTCAGGGCAGCTCATTGAGCCAGCAATAGATCGTGGGGCACCAATAAGGGTCTAGCTTAGATTGGACAAAGGCGCGTTGCCTGCGACAACCCTTGTAACGGAGGAGTGTCGTGCAGTCTCATGCAGTGAAGCTGGGCCGTGAACATCCGGCGAGCGGGATTTCAAAGTGGTGGGGCCTAGTGGCGGTACAAATCGAAAGAACGCAATGCAAGTCCTTTGGCAACCGAGGTAAATTCGGAACCCCGGACCATGCGGTCCGGACCAAACCGTTGGGTGAACAATTCACATACCGCAGGCACAAAGGAAGAACCGCCAGTGAGAAAGATGCGGTCTATTTTCCGGCCGCCGGCATGGGTCAAGACGCGGTCCAAGCACGACGAAATCTGTTCCAGCTCTTCATGGATCCACACATCGAACTCCTGCCGGGTGACAGTCCGGGAGATACTGATTCCCGGCACGCAAAAGGAAAACGACGCCTGGGGTTTTTCCGACAGCTCGATTTTGGTCCGCTGTACCGCCTGATGCAGTTGCAACCCCAGATCGCACTCGATAATTCCGATCAGATTCTCGATTTTTTCCGGTTCGAGCGCGTTTATCTTGAGAGAATGCAGAATATCCATGGTCTCCTTGCTCTTTAGAAAAGACAAGTGATGCCACCGTTCCAAACTGCGATAAATCCACGCCGGCATCTCCAATAGCTTGTCCAGCGATCGGTAAAAAGACCCCTGGCCGAGCAAATCGGAAACCAGGTAACGTACGATCTTGGCGTCAAATGCGTCCCCAGCGAGGGCAATTCCTTCGCTGCCAAGCACCTCGCGCTCACCACCCCGCCGGCGAAAGGAGGGGCCGACATTCAACAGGGAAAAATCGCTGGTTCCTCCGCCGAAGTCCGCAACCAGGACCAACTCGTCCTGGTCGAGCAGGCTCTCGTAATAGTAGGCGGCGGCTACCGGTTCATATTCAAACCTGGTCTCCGTCATGCCCGCTTGCGCGAGGGCCTTCCGCAGCCGGTTGATCGCGAGTTCGTCATCGACATTTTGCTCTCGGCTGGAGAACCGAACCGGCCGGCCGACTACGGACTTTGGCCCCAGAGCGCCTAAAGATGCTTCCGATTCCTGGTGTAGCTGGCGAATCAGGAAGGAAACCAGGTCCTCCAGTAGATAGGTGGTCCGAAATATCTGGGTGGACCTTACCAAGGTGCTGGGCAGGAACGCTTTCAACGACTGAACAAAGCGGCCCTTCTCCTCCGAGGCCATGTAGCGCGGGATGGCGTCCGGTCCGGTATGGGCGCGGGTGTACCTTCTCGAGTTCTCTTGGGTCTGCTCAAAGTAGATTGCAGACCGGAACGTTTCAGTAAAACCATCCCCCGAGGGAAAACGCGCGACCGTAACGGTCCTATCCTCGTCCGCCACCGCGATGGTGCTGTTGGTTGTGCCGAAATCAATGCCAACAAATCTTTGCATGGCCCTGGTAAATCTCTTCTCTTTAGCCTGACATCGAGTATGCGCTGGGTCTTGCTCTTGCGATGAAGCAAGCGGGACCGGCGGTGCTCGCCTCTGTATGTATGTTACTCGTAACGAAGGGCCTCGATTGGGTCCATTCTGGACGCTTTTCGCGCGGGGTAATAGCCAAAAAATATCCCGACTGCGGTAGCGAAGACAACGGCGGCAATCACCGAAACCGGCGACAGCAACACTTCCCAGCCAAGGACCTTGGGAATGGCATAGGACGTGGCGATTCCCAATAATATTCCCGCTACTCCTCCGAGGAAACTTAGCATGGTTGCTTCGACCAGGAATTGCCGTTGGATATCGAGGTCGGAAGCGCCGGCCGCCATGCGGATGCCGACTTCACGCGTCCGCTCCGTGACCGAAACCATCATAATGTTCATGATTCCAATGCCGCCTACAACCAGCGAGATGCTGGCAATCGAGGCCAGCAGCGTGGTAAATAGGACCGCTTCGCTGTCGGCGAAATTGGCCATATCCGCAAGGTTTCTGACAAAGAAATCATCATCCTGGCCCTGGCGAATTCGATGTCTTGCGCGCAGGAGTTCGATAATTTCCCGCTGCGTCGCGTAGCTACCCTGGAGCGAGGCTGCCGACACCATCACCCAGCGCAACCAATTCTGCCCGGTGATTTTCTTTTGTAGAGTGGTAATCGGAACCACCACGCTATCATCCTGGTCGGATCCAAGGGCCATCGAGGACCCTTTTGACGTCAGCAGTCCTATCACCCGGAAAGGAATACTGTTGATGCGAATGGTTTCGCCAATTGGGTCATTGGCGCCGAACAGGTTGTTTTTGACAGTCTCTCCGATCACTGCGACGTTGGCATCGGCAGACACATCGGCTTGGGTAAAAGAGGCCCCCTCTGCAACGGGCCAGTTTCGGATCTCGAAATATTCAGGACCCGTCCCGGTCACCACGGTGGTCCAGTTATCGCTGCCAAATACCACCCGCGCCGAAGTGTAACTTCCCGGGGTGACGGCCTGGATTCCGGAACATTCGCGTTCAATCGCCACCGAATCCGTATTGACCAGGCTCTGGGCCGCGCCATAGCCTACGTGCATTCCACCCCGGATGACGCTGCCGGAACCAACAAAGATCATGTTCGCGCCAATGGTGGCAACTTCACGGCGGGCTTCTTCTTGCGCGCCTTTGCCGACGCTCACCATGGCCACAACGGCGGCAACCCCGATAACAATCCCCAAGGCAGTCAGGCCGGAGCGCAGTTTGTTGCGTCCCAAGGAACGATAGGCGATATCGAGTGTGACGGTAAACTCCATTGGCTCCCTCAGACAACACCTACCGGTGGTAGGAACTCTTTCTAATTCTTATGCAGGCAATGGAGCTGGAGCAAAAGCAACCGGCATCGCAGACCGGACCTGTGCAGCCGAAATATGGCCGGGGACGGACCGGTCGCCGCGTATCGCTCCATCGCGCAGTTCGATTACACGGCCCGCGAAACGGGCAATTTCCGGATCGTGGGTCACCAAAATAATGGTTAGCCCATCCGTGTTGAGCGCCTGAAAAATTTCCATCATTTCCAAAGAAGTTTGGCTATCCAGATTGCCTGTGGGTTCGTCCGCCAGAAGAAGTGAAGGCTTGTTCACCAGGGCCCGCGCGATCGCCACCCGCTGTTGCTGACCCCCCGAGAGTTGCGAGGGAAAATGCCCCGCCCAGTCAGCGAGACCCACGCGGGTCAAGGCTTCCAACGACAACTTCGCCCGCTCAGATTTATTAATCCCTGCGTACAGCGTAGGCAGCCCAACATTCTCAAGCGCGGAAGCGCGGGGCAGGAGGTTAAAGCCCTGGAAGACAAAACCAATTTTTCGGCAGCGAACATAGGCTAGCTCCCTCCGGGTAAGTTTCGAAACCTCAGTGTCCTCCAGAATGTATCGGCCGCTGCTCGGCTGGTCCAGGCAACCGAGAATATTCAATAGAGTGGATTTGCCGCCGCCGCTGGTCCCCATGATGGCGATAAACTCGCGCGCGTGGACCTGTAAGCTCACGCCTTGCAATGCGGGCACGGTAACCGAACCAACGTGATACTGCTTATGAATCTGCTCCACCTGCACGACGGGAGGGCTTGGTCCTGGGTCGAGATGGAGATACGGTTCAGGCATAGTCGATTCCAGTAACCGGGATAGAGACTAGTGATGCCCACCATGGGGATGCGGTGGCCCTGGACGGTTGCTTCCAGTGATGAGAACATCGTTCTCCTGTAGTTCCCCCTGTAATACCTGCGCAACCTCAGTGACCGCCTGATCTGTGATCCCGGTCCCGATGATCACCGGTTCTAACGTGTGGTCTTGGCGGAGTTTCCACAACAAAGCAAGATCGTTCCAGTGGCCAACGCCTGCTTGATTGCGGGCGGAAGCCCGGAATTGTTTCCCAGCCGCACCCCCGGCATTGGGCGCCGCATCGTCGGCACTGGGAAGTTTGCTGGGATCGATGTGGTATTTGTTAAACAGCTCGTGCGCTTGCTCGGTCGTAATATCTGGCCTAAAACGCAGGGCCATATTGGGAACACAGATCACATTTCTGGCGGTAGCGACCGGAATGTCGATGTAAGCGGTCATTGCCGGAAAGAGCTTGCGCTGGGGGTTGGCAAAGTCAATCACGGTGCTATACGTTACGACGTTTTGCGAGGTGGTCGCGTTCAATCGAATGTCCGCGACCCGTCCCACGTAAGTCTCATTGGGGTAGGCATCGACTTTGAAAGTCACGACTTGCCCGGGTTGGATCATACCTACATCCGCCTCGTCGGTGTTCGCATACAACTGCATTTTTGTGAGGTCTTGCGCAATCGTAAAAAGCGTTGGGGCCTGTAAAGATGCCGCCACCGTTTGCCCCACGTCGACGTTTCGGGCAATGACGATGCCGTTAATGGGCGCGCGAATTGTGGTGTAATCGAGGTTCGCTTGCGCCACCGTGACCGCCGCTTCCTTGATCTCTACCTGCGCTTTGGCCTGCTTTACTTCCGCATCGGCCGCATCGACCGCCGCATGGCCGGTGTCCGCGGTGGTGCGCGCCAGATAAAGCGCTTGCGCACTGATGATGCCGGACTGGGAGAGTCCAACCGCCCGGGTATGGTCCGAGTCGGCTTGCGCGGCCGTTAATTTTGCCTTTTCCAGATTGGCTTGGGCGACGGCGAGTGCGGCCCTCATGTTCGAGAGGTCCGCCTTGGTCTGCAGCAGGGTCCCGCGAAACAGGACTGGGTCAATTTGCGCGATGACCTGCCCCTGGGTCACCCGCGAGTTGAAATCGGCATACAGCCGCGCAATGGTTCCCGAAACCTGGGACCCGACTTGTACCGTGGTAAGCGCGTTAATGGTGCCGCTTGCTTCCACGACCTTCCGGATTTCGGAGCGGCGGATCTTGGCGGTGGCAAACTGGGTCTGGTCCAAACCTTTGGCGTGATGCGCGGCGAGAGTAACGATTACAACTACTACGCACAAGGCGATGAGCCAATAACGCGGTCTGAAATCGATAGCAGACATCTCGCGCGCCTCACAGGTTTGCTACACGTGCGGAACCATGCAAACCCTATCCCGCTTGGGGTCAATCCCCAGCAATCTCGATTTGGGGGAAGCTGGAGGTCAGCACCTCGGCTTCGTAAGCTTTGATGATTGCATCTCGCCGTCGATGTGTATTGAGCTTGCGCAATAGAGCATGAACATGATTCTTGGCTGTCGAAGTGCTGACTCCCAATCGGCGAGCGATATCTTTGTTGCCCAGGCCGCGCGAGATCAGTTGCATGACTTCTTTTTCGCGTTCCGTCAACATTCGCTCGCGTTCTGGCGAAGCCGGTTTATGATCGGAAAGCGCGCGGATCCTGGCCAACACTAAGGCGATCAACTTTGGCGAGTAGGCGACTGTGCCATGTTGGACTGCTTTCACCGTCGATAAAACTGCCTTGAACGTGGAATCTCTTGGCAGATACGCACACGCGCCACTCTCGATCAGCGTCAGTACCGCGTCGTCCCCGAAATCCCCACCGTAGGCAAGCAGCCGGCTTTTGGGAAGCAAGCCAGCAAGATCGGCGATCATGGTTGCGGCTTCAGCCAGAGCACCAGGGACCTGGATCAGAACCACGCTTGGATTGGATTCTTTGGCCTTGTCCGCAAGTTCCTGGGACCCGTTGAACCACCCGCTCGGTCGCACTTCTGAGTCCGCACCGAGAGCGAGCGCCAGCGTCTCGCCGAGAAGGCGAGCACCGCCCAACAACATCATGCAGATCGGAACACTTCCGGTTTCATGCAATAAATTTTCGTTCACGGTCCCCGGTCCATCCGCCCCAAGAGGTAGGAAAGTGTGAACTTTTCGTATGGGTACAGAAATAGATCGCGATGACTAAAACAGTTCTAGACCAAACTGTCCGATGGTGTGCAATGTTAGGCCGCGCGCAGTTGCCGGTCACACAAACTGAAAACCGTTCGCCGGCGCCTACCGGGACTGATTCCAGAGACCCATCGCGATATTCGCATTCCCTAATCTCGCTTGCTTCTAAGAGGAGCCTTGTGTCTCGGGGGAGTTTATTCTCAGCCATTTTTTCTCATACGCCAAATGAACGGCCTGGAGCCGGGTCTCCACTTCCAACTTATCCAGAATATTGTGAACATGGTTTTTTACCGTGTGCATGGAAATGGATAAACGTTGTCCCACCTGTTCATTCGTGTATCCCCTGGCGATCAACCGAAGGATGTCCAACTCACGGAAGGTGAGAGTCACAGACTTGATTTCCTGTAGGCGCGCGTGTTTGCTGCCCAACCGCGCCAGACGCCTAAACATGAATCGCGCGGCCCGCGGCGAGCACACTACTTCTCCTCGCAATACCCTGGCGAATGCGAGTTTCAAATCGTCGAACGACGCGTCATCGGTGATATATCCCTTGGCCCCCGCTTCCAGAAAACTTGTAATCGAGTCTTCCGAATCATCCGTTCCCAGGACCAAAACGCTGGTTTCTGGCAGGTCCTGCGAGAACGCCGCTAGCGTGGGAAGGCAATTGTCCCCTAGCAAATCGCGCGCCACCAGGGCGATGTCGGCCTTGCGGTCCTGCAGGCTTTCGAACACTTCCTGCAAGTCCGATGCAACCGTGGTTATGAAATGGTCATTGGAAGTTTGTAATGCTACCGCTAAGGACTCGCGAAAAAGCTGGAGATGGCTGGCAATTACCACATGAACTGACGAAGACATTCTAACCTCCGTGAGAATCGAAAATTGTTACTAGGGGCCGGCGTGAGTCTGGGGGCGATTGTGAGTCAGTAATGGTCCGGAGGGTCTATTGTGAACCCACTAAACAATGAAGTAAAGAACTACATCGTAAAGTTACGAAAAAAAAACGGTCGGGCCACTTTTAGACCGACGTCATTATTTCTGCCCACCGGTTCCCTTCGTCTAAGGGGTTTTGCTTAGTAGATTGCGCGAGAGGATGGTATTTCGCCAATGGGCGCTTCTGCAAAAGGGATGCAAATCATCGAAAAAACGTATGACGGTGCGACAACCATTGTGCTCCCCTCCGGTCCTGTTTGTTTCGTGCGTAAGGGAGCAGGCCCCCCCGTACTGCTTCTGCATGGGGCGCCGCTTTCGTTATTGACCTGGCGAAATAACATCGACGCCTTAGCATCGGAGCTGGACGTACTCGCCATCGACATGAAAGGGTTCGGCATGTCCTACAAAGGTCCAGGCGACTATAGCCCGGCGGCGCACGCGCGTTTTGTGATTGAGCTGTTGGACCATCTGGATATTAAAAAAATAAGTATCGTAGGCAGTTCCTATGGTTGCGCGGTCGCGTTTGCCCTGGCCCTGGAATACACAGAGCGCACGGACAAGTTGGTTTTAATCAATAGTGTCGGACATCCGACTGGGCCGCACTCGTTGGAAAAGATCGTGCGGATTGGACTATTACGTAGCATTCTTAAACCGACGTTGCGATCTTCGGTTTTTGGCAAGCGCATGTTAGCGTCCCGCTTGCAGCGCTCCTATGCGAATCCAAACTGCGCCGATCAAGCTTTGGTGGATGCGTATTTTCACCTGCTTCTCCGCGAGTCCGGCGAGCGCACATTTCTAGCATGCCTCGAGGCTTTAGACGAAGCCCAAATTGCCCGGGATATTTTGAAGATCGCGAATGAAACCCTGATTCTCTGGGGCCAGAAAGATCATGTCCTCCCTGTCCAGCATGCGTATCAGTTCAAGCAGGAGATCCGCAATTCCCGGATCGAGATCCTACCCAATTGCGGTCACTTCCCCCATGAAGAAGACCCAGCCGAAGTGAACCGTCAACTGCGGCAGTTTCTGGCAGCCAGAGAAACGTCTTTCCAGGAAATTTCGACTTTCCGCCATGCGAGCGTCGCGCAATGAATCCTGGAACCAGTGCCACGGCAAGCGCGCCGGCAATTCTGACTGAACATGCGACACCGGATGACATCAAATGGGCGGATGTTTCCGATGAAGCCCTGACTTTGCTTCGCAGCTATCTTCGCTTTCCCACGGTAAACGACCCTCTTCGCCTTACTCCGCAAGAAGCAGCGGAAGAACCTTGGGTGGCCGGCAATGAAGAAGATGCAGCATCCTGGCTGGCTGAGGTCCTAAGAACCGAAGGCATCACTCCGGAACTACTGACCGCAAAACGCGGGCGTACGAGTCTAATGGCGTGCCTGAGGAGCGAACACCCCACCAAGCTCCCGTTGGTGTTACTGAGTCACAGCGACGTTGTGCCCGTCTTGAGGAAGGAATGGGACCACGACATCGATCCCTTCTCGGCTACGATTCGTGATGGCTACTTGTACGGGCGCGGGGTCCTTGACTTAAAAGCTCTGGGCATCGCGCACCTGATGATATTCATTCTTTTGCATCGATTGCGCGTGCCGCTGAACCGCGACGTCATATTGCTGATCGTGGCCGATGAAGAAGCCGGAGGCAACTATGGAGCGGCATGGCTTCTGCAATCCCGTCCAGAGTTGTTTCAGTGCAGTGTGGTGCTTGGCGAGGGTGGCTTTTCGATCCAAGGATTATGGCATGGCAAAAACATACACGCCATTTCTGTCGCGGAAAAAGGTTGCATTGAAATCGAGTGCCTGGTGGATGGGGCCGGGCACCACGCGGGAATGCCCTCGGCCAACCCGCCCACCGCACGGCTTGTTTCCGCGCTCTCGCGCATCTTAAAACTCGATATGCCGGTGCGCGTCACAGACACGACGCAGGCTTTGATTTCCGCCTTGATAGAGAATACGCCGGGACTGCGCGGGAAATTACTGCGCCTGCCGTTCTTTGCCGGGACTGTAGCACCCAAGCATTTAAGCGGCCTTCCGGCAGTGAATGCCATGCTGCGCGATACAATCGCGCTCACCATTTTGGAGAGCGGCCTGAAAGGCAACCTGGTTCCCGGGCAGGCGCGTGCCGTGCTCAACATTCGGCTCTTACCCGGCACCGATCCTGAAGCCATGATGGAAAAGATCCGCAAGACGGTGGCCGATCCCGAGGTGCAGGTGCGGCAACTCCATCTCAAGCTGCCGAACGCCTGTGATTTTCGTACCGGGGAGTTTGACGCGTTGGCGCGGCAAGCTCGAACCAGCAAGGGCGATCTTGTTGTTCCCATACTTTGTCCCGGCGCGAGCGACGGCCGCCACTGGCGTTATGCGGGGGTCCATTGTTATGGATGGGTGCCGTTTCCGATCGGCGCTTCCGATTTGATGGGTGTCCATGGCCCAAATGAGCGGGTATCCTTGTCCGCTTTTGAGTGGGGACTTCAACACCTCTATGGAGCGGTACGAGAAATTGTAATGTGACTCCCTGGGGCGCGCCGCTCGCGGGGCGGGACCGTCGCGAAGGCATGGCTAAAGAACCAAACGCAAACGACAGCGAAACCGGGCAAAAGACCTGGCACGAACGTTTTCGTTCTCTTCGCAACCTTAAGCCTCTAATCGCAATGGTATGGCGGG